>NZ_JBEXGU010000072.1:0-42833 GCF_040607515.1 Streptosporangium sp. NPDC005286
CGGCCGAAGGTCTGATTCCCTCGTCGAGGCTCTATGGCGAGAGGGGCTGAGCCTGGCGGCTCAGCCCCTCTCTGTGGGTTCGGCGTGGAACTTCTTCAGCGCGATGAACTCCACGCCGACAGTTGGGCACATCTTGCCACTGACGCGCGGCGGCGCCTTATCGATGGTTGTGAGGTCGTACAGCATCGGAGACATATGCATTGGCTCCTTCGGCAGGGTGCCGAGTAGGGTGCCCGCGGACACCGGGCGCTGCGCCGCGGGCACCATCGAGGAGGAACCTCGACATCTCTGGAGACGGCGCCGGCGATAGGTTCGTGAGATTGTCGGTTCGATCGGCGATACGCGCGATCGGTCCAAGAGGTGGAGCATTCCGTAGGACCGGTAAGGGGCCCATGCATCTGCTTCCGCGGGGGTAGCTGCACTGAGCGCCCGGCGGGACACGAGGTCGCCGGAGGCGAAGGTGTCGGGGTGCTGAAGCGCGCGGACGGAGACGTAGTTCGGTCCACGGTCCGATTCCCGGGATCGCGAGGAGAGCTACTCGCGCCTCACTAAAGGGGTCGATCCCGCAAGTTCAGGCTGGCCAGATTCCCGAGCTTCCCCGGCGATGCGAGCCGAGTAGATGGGTGTCGACGATGCCGATCGCTTCCATGAGTGCGTACATGGTGGTCGGGCCGACGAACACGAAACCGCGCCGGCGGAGCTCCTTCGACAGCGCGACCGATTCGACGGAGGACGTGGGGATCTCGGCGAAGGTACGAGGGTGCGGCGTATCGGCGGGTTTGAATGACCAGACCAGCCCGCTGATGCCGGCGTCCTCGCGAAGTTCGATCGTCGCGCGCGCGTTGGTGATCGCGGCTTCGATCTTCTGCCGGTTGCGGACGATACCCGTGTCGGCGAGAAGGCGTTCGATGTCGCGTGCTGTGTAGGCGGCGACCGTGTCGGGGTGGAATCCGTCGAACGCGGCACGAAAGGCGGGCCGCTTGCGGAGGATCGTCGCCCATGAGAGTCCGGCCTGGAACGCTTCGAGGCTGATGCGTTCGTAGACGCCTTGCTCGTCGGTGACGGGCACGCCCCACTCGGTGTCGTAGTAGTCGCGAAGCAGTCGATCGGTCGCCGCCCACGCGGGCCGGGCGAGGCCGTCGTCTCCGACGATGACACCGGGGTCGGACCCGGGAGGCGATTCGGTCATCGGCGATGTCGTCCTTTCAGCCGGCGAGGCCGGTCGTGCGCATGGTGATGTTGATCCGGCCGCTGTCCAGGCCGCATCCGTCTGGTGCGGTGAGCGGATGGATGCGGGTGACGCCGTGGTAGGCGAGCCGGGACGCGCCCCCGAAGACGAACAGATCGCCGGAGCGGAGCAGGAGGTTGGCGTAGGGCTTGCCGCGGTTCTCGGTGTTGCCGAAGCGGAAGGTGCAGGAGTCGCCGATGGAAAGAGACACGACCGGGGCGAGGGAGCGTTCGTCCCTGTCCTGGTGCATTCCGAGGCGTGCGTTCTCGTCGTAGTAGTTCACGAGCGCCGCGTCGGGGGTGTAGGCGCCTGCTTCCGTTTCCGGGTAGCCGGCTTCGTGGAGGGCGCGCCGTCCGAGCCGAATCATCCAGTCGGGGAAGGGGAGGACCCGGGCGCCGTTGACGTCCGTCGCCTCCCGTGTGTACTTGTACGGCTGCCAGTGCCAGCCGAGGCACACGGTGCGCACCGACATCTCGTGGCCGCGGACTTTCGCGGCACGAATCGGAACAGGCCCCTGCGTCCACGAGTGGAACTGACGCACGATCCAGGCCTGCTGGTCGAGCGTCAGCCAGCCGGGCACCAGGACTGCGTCCGGGCTTGGTGTACTGCGCTCTTGAGGCTCCAGATCGGGGATGAACAGCGTCATTGTGTGTGATTCCTTAGGCTTCGTCGAAGATGAGGCGTCCTTCGCGGACGGTCCAGGGGGTGCCCTGCGAGCTCACTCCGGCGAGACCGTCGAGATCCCAAAGGCCGACGAGTTCCAATGTCTCTGGACTGCCGATGGTCGCCGTGACGAGGGCGTGTTCGGGACGCCATCGGGTCGACCACAGCAGCCGCCGGGTCATCTGGGCCCACCCGGCGGCGGGGCCGGTCATGATCCAGAGGTCTGCGCCTGCGCCCGCGAAGCGTGTCGCCTGGCGCAGCCATGACGCGGCCGTTTCCGGCCAAGTGATCGCATCGACGACTTCTCCGCCCGTTGCCTCCCAGACGGCCGCGAACTCGTCCGCGAACGCGAGTGCACGGGCCGTTCTGCCGGAGCCGATCGCGACGCGTCGTGCACCGCGGGAGCGGGCGAGGTCAGCCAACGCGGCGAGCTCGTGCTGTGGCACGGGCACTTCCGCGCGGTCCGGCGCCGACCGTTGCAGCAACGGAGTGGTCATGGTTTCCATGACTCGCCCCGCTCGCACGCGGCCTTCCACGCTGCGTACCGGTCCTTGCAGCAGGTGTTGCAGGGGCGGTAGCCGGCAGTGATCGCCGTAGCCTCGTCGGCGAAGAAGACGCGGTGTTTCAGGTAGCCGCCGCGGGCGATGGCGCGCAGCGCCGCCGGGCAGTCAAACCGACCGTAAATCCGGCTGCCGCGGTGGCCGGCCCACTCGCCCTTGACAGGGGACGAGAAAGGGGGGTCGTCCGATCCGGTGAGTGTGTAGCTCTTCGCGGTGTTCATGCGGCGTCGTGGAAGACGAGGGCCAGGGTGTGGCGCTGACCGGAGCGGATGGCGGACACGCCGTGACGAACCGGTGCGGCTGACCATCCTCGGGCCGAACGGACGGGGCGATCCCGGGTGGTGAAGAGGTAGCCGTGCCCGTGGGGCAAGAGCGTCGCCGTTCCGCGGGACTGGGCGCGGGGGCGCTGTTCCAGGAGCAAGAACTCACCTCCCGTGTGGTCGACGCCGGGCTGGTTGAGGTTGATCACGACCTGAAGGGGAAACACGAGGTCGCCATAGAGGTCGCGGTGCAGCGCGTTCCAGTCCTTCGCGCCGTAGCGGAGCAGGATCGCCGACGACCTGGTTTGTCCGGCGTCGTGGCACATCGCGAGCCATTCGTCGAGCGTGTCAGGCCACGGTGCGGGGCGGCCGAGCTTGGTCCACCAGTCGCGAGCGATTGGCAGCAGGCGCGGGTAGAGCGCCTGCTTCAGCCGTTCGATCGGTTCCGGGTAGGGCGCGGCGAAGTACTTGTACTGTCCTTCGCCGAAGCGATACCGGCCCATGTTGATCGTGCTGCGAAACAGCTCGTCGTGGCCGTACATCTCTCGGACCTGCTCGGCCTCGGTCGGAGTGAGGAGCTGCGGGAGCAGGGCGCCGCCGTACTCGTCGATCTCGGCCGTGACGGTGGCCCAGTCCGCGGCGTCGACGCGGTCGCGCCACGGATCGGTCTGGGGATTGGCGGTGGGGGTCATGCCGCGGCCTCCAGGTTCAGCAGGGCGGTCTTGGCGTCGAGGCCTCCGATGTAGCCGCCGAGGGTGCCGTCGGTGCGGAGCACGCGGTGGCAGGGAACCACGACGGGGAGAGGGTTGGTGGCGCAGGCGGTGCCGACGGCGCGGACGGCCTTCGGGTTGCCGACGAGCTCGGCGATCTGCCGGTAGCTGCGGGTCTGCCCGTAGCCGATCTCGGGCAGGTGCCGCTGCACGAGCTGCCGGAACCCGTGGGACAGCGACAGGTCGAGGGGCAGGTCGAACGCCTTCCGGCGGCGGTCGAAGTACTCGTCGATCTCGCGGGCCGCGTCGTCGAGCCGGCGGGGTGCGCGCAGGATGCGGGGGCTGATCTTCCGCGCCAGAGTCTCCAGCACGTGATCGTGGTCCTCGTTCGCGTATGCGACCCGGACGAGGCCCTTCGAGGTTGCCGCGAGAAGCAGCTTCCCGACCGGGGAGTCGATGGTGGTGTACGCGACGTCCACGAGCCCGTTGGCCTCGGCGTCACGTTCGAGCCGGGCGTGGAGGCGGGCGAGGGTGTCGGCGTCGATGGGCGTCGACAGCACGCTGAGAGTGTCGTTATCGTGTCGGATGTCGCTCATGAGAATGCTCCTTTCGTGTGTGCGCCCGGATAGTTCTTTCTGAGATTGTTCAACCCGTCGGCCGCGGCTCTTCGGGCCGCGTCGACGGTACCGCCGAGGGTCGCCGCGATCTCCGCGTGCGACATCCCGGCGAGGTATCGGAAGGTGATGGCTTGGCGCTGCTTGTCGGGCAGCTTCGCCACCGCGTCCCACAGACTCGTGTCGTCCGCTCCGGGGATGCCGAGGTTGGTCGGCGCCTCGGGGAGGGTTTCGACGGCCAGCGGGTTCCGTTTCGCGGCCCGGTGCACGTCGATTGCCTTGCGGCGGGCGATGGTCACGAGCCAGGCTTCCACGTTCGCCGTGTCCGGCAGGTCGGGGTAGGCACGCATTGCCGACAGGAAGGTTTCCGACCAGGCGTCGTCGGCTTCATGCACGCCCAGGAGCGCGCGGCAGACGCGCAACACGGTGGTGCCGTGCTGCGCGACCACCTTCTCGAACGGTTGTTTCATCTTCATCCCATGAAGTCGCTGAACGCAGGTTTACGTGAGGTCCTGTCAGAACAATCGTCCGGCGCGGACCTGAGCGGGCTCCTCGAGCTCCAACAGCGCCTGCTTGCGCTTCAGCCCGCCGGCGTAGCCGGTGAGGTTTCCGTTCGCGCCGAGCACGCGGTGGCACGGCACGAAAATGCATAGCGGGTTCGCGCCGACCGCCTGACCGACGCGGTACGCCAGACCGCGGTCGCCGAGTCGTTCTGCGATGCGACCGTAGGTCGTCGTCTCGCCGAACGGGATCTCGTTCACGATGCTCCACACCGCCTGCTGGAACGCGTCGCCGTCTGCCCGCAGCGGTAGAGCGAACTCCCGCCGGCGACCGGCGAGATAGTCCTCCAGCTGCGTGGCGGCCTCAGCAAGCAGGGCGTCGCCCGCGACCACGGCACCGAACGTCTCCTGCGCCGGACTGCGGATGTGGTGCCGGAAGTACAGGCCAGTGACCGCGTCGCCCTCGGCGACGATCGTGACCGGCCCCAGGGTGGTATTCGCCACGGTGTGTCGAGTACTCATGTCGGTTCCTTTCGCTTTCTCTGCTGTGGAGACGCACGGGGCGCCTCAAATGTGAGGCGGCTTCTGTTCAGACATGTCGAGGACTGCCGAACCTCGCGACGTCGACTCGCGCAGCGCCACAGAAAGGACGTTGCTGCTGTGCTACGCGGCGGCAAGTCGAGTAGACAGTCGTTCGCGGAGCAACGTGCTCGACACGCCGCCCGTGTAGGGGAAATAGACGATGCGGACACCGGCGGGACCGAAGAAGGACTCGTAGCGATGCCAGTCCTCGCTCCCGCGCCAGTCGTCTCCGACGAAGGTGATCCCGAAGCGGTGCCGCTCCCACGCCGAGATGCGATCCATCCGTGTTTGCGGTACGACCTCGTCCTCATGCATTGAAGACGTCCGGACGTGCGTGAATGTGAGATGGCGTCCGTGGATCGCCGAGGTTCACACGAGGTGGTTCGGGAGACCGCGTGGCGTGATCTTGACCCTGGCCGGGCGCTCTGGAGCACGATTGGCCGCCCGGCCGGGCATCACTGTGTCCCGATCCCTGCTGATTAGTCGGCCCGTCAGTCACGATGTCGGCCTCTACAAGGGGAACGGTGCTGCCGGGCAGGCATGGGACAGGCGGCGGGTTGCCGTGAACAAGAGGCAGGGGGGATCGGCCGGTGGGCGGGCGCGTCAGGCCAGGGCGTTGCGGAGCCAGTCCTCGACGCCGGCGATGTGGACGGTCGCCCAGGCGCGGGCGACCTCCGGCTGGTGGGCGGCGATGGCGTCGCAGATCGCGGTGTGCTGCTCGCGGGTCTTCTCCAGGGCGTTCTCCTGGGTGAGGCCCCGCCAGATCCTGGCCCTGGTGGTGGGACCGGAGAGGCTCTCGATGAGGGAGCAGAGCACGGCGTTGCCCGAGCCCGCCGCGATGCGCTGGTGGAACTCCAGATCGTTGGCGACGAGCTGCTCGACGCTCGGGTCTGGAGGCAGCGCGTCGAGGATCTTACGGAGTTCGGCCACCTCCGACTCGGACATGTACGTCGCCGCCATGGCGGTCGCCGCAGGTTCCAGGATCCGGCGAACCTGGAAGAACTGCAGCACCGTGTCGTCCTGATGGAAGTCGACCACGAACGACATGGCGTCGAGCAGGAGCCTCGGCTCCAGGCTGGTCACGTACGTGCCGTCGCCCTGGCGCACGTCCAGCACGTTGATCAGGGCCAGCGCCCTGACCGCCTCGCGCAGGGAGTTGCGCGAGAGGCCGAGCCGGTCGGCCAGGTCGGCCTCCTTGGGCAGCCTGCTGCCCGGGGCGAGCTCGCCGGACAGGATCATCTGCTTGATCCTGTCGATAGCGGCGTCGGTGACCGCCACTCCGCACCGTCCTCAGGTTTCGCCAGACATCCGATGTCTATGAGTGTATGGCGAACCGGACCGGATCCACCCCCGTCACCCGGCGGATGATCCCGCGAGCCTCCAGGGTGCGCAGGTGCGCCGCCGCCTCCCCGGCCGCCATCCCACGCAGCATGGGAGGGAAGTCCTCCCAGGGCCGGTTCCAGGTCATCCGTCCGGCGATCTCCCAGATGGTCAGCGGCTCCGCCGCCTCGGCGAGCAGTGCGGCCAGCCGTCGGAGCTTCTCCTCGTGGTGGATGCCGATCTCCGCCGCCCGAGCCGCCGTATCCGGAAATATCCATTCATGGGCGGGCAGGGCTTCGAGTTCGCCCATGCCCTTCACCTTCTCCAGCGACTCCAGGAAGTCGCTGAGCGGGTCGACGTCCGCCCGGTCGTACGGGTAGATGCCGATGTGCGGGGTGATCGCCGGCAGCACATGGTCGCCGGTGAAGAGCCGGTCGGCGTCCTCCAGGTGCAGGCAGACATGGCCCGGCGTGTGGCCGGGGGTCCAGATCGTACGGAGCCTGCGCCCCGGCAGGTCGATCAGGTCGCCGTCGGAGAGAACGCGGTCCGGCAGCGCGGGCGGCTTCGGCCGGTTCACGGTCACCTCCTCCACCTCGACGGTGCCCGCTCCCGCGCGGCGCAGCATGTCGGCCTGGAGGTCGCGGTGCGCGTCGCCCTCGACCTCCCGCATGAACCTGACCAGTTCGGCGTCGGCCTCGTGCATGGCGATCCACGCGCCGGACTCCTCCCTGACCTGCCCGGCCAGCCCGGCGTGGTCGGGGTGGAAGTGGGTGACGACCACCCCGCGCACGTCGCGTACGTCCATGCCGACCGCGCCCAGCCCGTCGCGCAGGGCCAGCCACGCCTCAGGGGCGTTCCAGCCCGCGTCGATGAGCACCGGCCCGGCGGGGGACTCGATCGCGTAGACCAGGGTGTAGCCGAGCGGATTGCCGGGGATCGGGACGGGCACGCTCCACACACCGCCACCGGTGTCGAACGGACGCTGCTCGCTGTACGGCCTGCGGCGGGATTTCAACGGTGCTGCTCCTTACCGGCGCCGGTCAAAGGCGCTCCAGGACGGTCGCGGTCGCGAGCGCCCCGCCCGCGCACATCGATACCAGCGCGGTCGAGGAGTCGGACCGCTCAAGCTCGTGCAGGGCGGTGGTGACCAGCCGGGAACCGGTCGCGCCGACCGGATGGCCGAGTGCGATGGCACCGCCGTTGACGTTGACCCGTTCCATGTCTGGCTTGTGCACCGATGACCAGGATAAGACCACCGCTGCGAAAGCCTCATTCACCTCGAACCTATCGATGTCCGCCGTGCTCATCCCGGTGGCGGACAGGACTTTGGCCGTCGCGTCCACCGGCCCGTCCAGGTGGTAGTACGGCTCGGCGCCGACGAGCGCCTGGGCGAGGATGCGGGCCCTGGGACGCAGGCCGTGCCGGGCGGCGGCCTCCTCGCTCATCAGCAGCACCGCCGCCGCGCCGTCGGAGATCTGCGAGGAGGTGCCCGCGGTGTGCATGCCGCCCTCGCCCATCACGGGCTTGAGCCCGGACAGCCCTTCGAGCGTGGTCTCGCGCAACCCCTGGTCCCTGCTGACGACGCGGGTCTCCCCGGTGGGCTGCCCGTCCTCGCCGAGGATCGGCGCGGTCACCGGGATGATCTCCCGGTCGAAGCGGCCCTCGGCCCACGCCGCCGCGGCGAGCCGCTGGGACCTGGCGCCGAACCCGTCGAGCCGCTCGCGGGTCAGCCCGCGCCGTCGCGCGATCCGCTCGGCGGCGGTGAACTGGTCGGGCAGGTCGATGGACCAGTCGTCGGGCCGGGGCCGGGCGGGCAGCACGTTGGAGCCGAGCGGTGCCCGGCTCATCACCTCGACGCCGCAGGCCACGCCGACGTCGATGACACCGGCCGAGATGAGCGCCGCGACCAGGTGCACGGCCTGCTGGGAGGAGCCGCACTGCGCGTCGATCGTGGTCACGCCCGTCTGGTAGGGCAGGCCGGCGTACAGCCAGGCATGCCGCCCGACATGACCGCCCTGCTCACCGGCCTGCGTGACGCACCCGGCGAAGACCTGTTCCACGGCGGCGGGGTCGATGCCCGCCCTGTCGATCAGACCACCCAGCGCCGCCGCGAGGACCGCCTGCGGCTTCAGCCCGGCGAGCCATCCGTTGCGCCTGCCGATCGGGGTTCTCACGGCTTCGACGATCACTGCACCCATACGATCTCCTCGCCCGCCGTCCCAGAACGTTGCTCTAGTCGCCTTCCAGTGCGACTGTAACGGGTTCTAGTTTCAGGTGGAAGGAGAGGGTCGGAAATCGGCGAGCAGGCGTTCGGCGGCGATCTCGATGCGCCGCTGGATCTGCTCGTAGGTGCGGCGCCCCCTGAGCATCTCCAGAAGCTCGTGCACCCAGATGCTGGACAGCGAGCCCGCGAGGGCGAACTGCTCCTCGGTGGCGGTGTCGACGGTGAGGTCGTCTCCGGCGACGCGGAGCAGTAGCCCGGTCATCCGGTCGCCGAACGGCGTCTCGACCTCGGCCATGATCAGCGAGCGGATGAGCGCGTCGGCGAGTTCGGGCTCGCGCATCAGGCCGCGGGTGGCGCGCATCAGGATGTCGACGGCCCGCCCCGAGGCCGCGGTGGCGCTGGGCGGGCGGCGCTCGATGCTGCTTTCGAGGAGGTCGATCTCCTCGCCCACGACGGCGACGACAAGATCCATCTTGGAGGGGAAGTACCGATAGAGCGTTCCCAGTGCGACTCCGGCACGTTCGGCGACGGTCCGCATCTGCATCGCCTCGACGCCGCCTCGCGAGGCGAGGGCGGCGGCGGCCTGGACGATGCGCTTGCGCCGCTGGTGCTGGCTCCTGGTGCGGACGCCCGTGGACGCCGGTTCGCTCTGCATGCCGGATGTCTTCTCGGTCGTGACCGGATCGAGGTCTCTCGGGACGGGCCTGTCGGCCGCGTGCGGGGTGACCGGCACGTCGGTGGACACATGCGGGGTACGCATGAGAACACGTTATCTGATTTCCGGATACTCCGGTGGGTTACTCGCCGGTCACAAAGACGCCCCGCGCTTACACGGCATATGCGATGTCGCGGTTATCCGGTGAGGTGTTGCGATCAGCCGGCTCTGGACACGGAATAGAATCTGTTCTACTTTTCGGAGCAGCTGGCCTGGGCATCCTGGCGGGAGGCGCAATGTCCGAAGAGACGCTGGCGGGGCTGCTGGAGCGGCGCGCCGACGACGACCGGCCCGGCCTGCTCTTCGAGGAGCGGACCTGGAGCTGGCGCGAGTACGTCGCCGAGTGCCGGGCCCGCGCCGCCCTGCTGGACGCGCGTGGCCGGAACCTGCACGTCGGCGTGCTGTTCGACAACGTTCCCGAGGTGCTGTTCCTGCTGGGCGGGGCCGCGCTCTCCGGTCACGTGGTCGTCGCGCTGAACACCACCAGGAGCGCCGCCGAACTCGCCCGCGACGCGGACGCGACACATGTCGACCTGATCCTGCACGAGCCCGCCCACGCCACCCTCGCGGCCGACCTCGCCGCGCTCCGCGATCCGGAATCGGCCCGCTCCCGGCCATCCGCCGATCCCGCCGCGCCGTCGCCCGCTCCTTTGGCGGGCCCGGTACGCGAGGACGCGCTGACGATGCTGATCTTCACGTCGGGGACCTCGGGACGGCCCAGGGCGGTGAAGATCACGCAGCGGAAGATCGCGGTTCCGGGGGCGAGCCTGGCGGCGATGCTGTCGCCGCAGGACGTCGTCTACTGCTCGATGCCGCTCTTCCACTCCGGGGCGATCATGGCCGCGTACGCCCCGGCGGTGGCGTCGGGGGCGGCGCTGGTGCTGCGGCGGAGGTTCTCGGCCTCGGGCCTGATGCCCGACGTCAGGCGCTACGGGGTCACCTACCTGCACTACGTGGGCAAGGCGCTCTCCTACGTGCTGGCCACCCCGGCGGAGCCATCGGACGCGGAGAACACCCTAAAGATCGCGTTCGGCAACGAGGGCAGCGCCACCGCGGTCAGCCGGTTCGGGGAGCGTTTCGGCTGCTACGTCATCGACGCGTTCGGGTCCACCGAGACCGCGATCTCGATCACCCCCGCCCCGTCCGGGCCACCGGGATGCCTGGGCAGGCTCCCCGAGGAGGTCGAGATCCGCGACCCCGCCACGGGGGAAAGGTGCCCGGTCGCGGTCTTCGAGGACGGGCGGCTGCTCAACGCGGGCGAGGCGATCGGGGAGCTGGTCAACACCCGCGGACTGGGCCTGTTCGACGGCTATTACAACGACCCCGACGCCGACCGCGAGCGCGTCAGGCGGGGCGCGTTCTGGTCGGGGGACCTGGCCTACGCCGACGCCGACGGTTACGTGTTCTTCGCCGGGCGGGGCACCGAGCGGCTCCGGGTGGACGGGGAGAACCTGGCGGTCGCGCCGATAGAGGCGGTCGTGCGCGAGTTCCCCGGCGTGGTCGAGGCGGCCGTCTACCCCGTACCGGACGCCGCGGCGGGCGACCAGGTGATGGCGGCCCTGGTGCTGCGGGACGGCTTCGATCCCGAGGCGTTCGCGGGCTTCCTGGCCGGCAGGAAGGACGTGGGCCCCAAGGCCATACCCCGATATATCCGGATCAGCGCGGAACTGCCGCAGACCGCGTCCAACAAGGTCATCAAGCGGATCCTCGCCGCCGAGGCATGGCACACCGGCGACCCCGTCTGGTGGCGCCCACCCGGGCAGGCGTCCTGGCGGCCACTCACCCCCGAGGACGCCAGCCGCATCGACGACGAGTTCATCCAGCACGGCCGACGGCAACCCTGGAGCGCCAGTGGATTTCAATCTTGACGAGACCCAGACCGACCTGCGTGAACTCGCGGTCGACCTCCTCGGCAGGGAGGTGACCTCGGCCAGGCTCGAAGCCCACGAGAAGAGCGGCGCCCCCTACGACGCGGCCCTGTGGCGCTCCCTGGCCCAGGCGGGACTGCTCGGCGTCTGCCTGCCGGAGGAGGCCGGCGGGGCCGGGCTGGGTCCGGTGGAGATGGCGGTCATCCTGCGGGAGATCGGCGCCCACGTGGCGCCGGTCCCCGCCGAGCAGAGCCTGGTCGCCGCGCAGGTGATCGCCAGGTATGGCTCCCGCGAGCAGCGCGAGGCACTGGCCCCGCTGGCGGACGGTGAGATCTCGCTGGCCGCCGCGCCGTCCGAGCCGGGACGTGACCTCGGCGCCCCGCCCGCCACGACCGCGCGTGAGGACGGCTCCGGGTGGGTGCTGCACGGCGCCAGGACCACGACGCCCTACGCGGCCCAGGCCGCGAAGATCCTCGTTCCGGCCACCACGGGGACGGGCGTCGGCCTGTTCCTGGTGGACCCCGCCGAGACGACACAGCACCGGGTGACGCTCTCCACCGGCGAGCCGGCCGCCGCGCTGAGCCTGGCGGGCACTCCCGGCGAGCTCGTCGGCGCCGCGGACGGTGTCGCGGCCGACGGCCTGCGCAGGCTGGTGCTGGCCGGGAACATCGCGGTCACCTCCGGAGTGCTGGCCGGAGCGCTGGCGCTCACCACCGAGTACATCAGGACGCGCAGGCAGTTCGACCGGGCGCTGGCCGAGTTCCAGGCGGTCACCGTGCAGATCGCCGACGTCTACATCGCCGGTCGGGCACTGGACGTGGCCGTCTGGTCAGGGGCGTGGCGGCTGGCCGAGGGGGCCGACTCCGAGGCCGAGGCCGACCTGGCCGTCGGCGCGCTGACCGCCACCGACCAGGCGCTGCGGGCGCTCTACACCTGCCAGCACCTGCACGGCGGGATCGGCGTGGACGTGACCTACCCGCTGCACCGCTACTTCGCCTGGGGCAAGCACCACGCCCACCTGCTGGGCGGGGTGGAAGCCCGGCTCGACATGATCGGAGCGCTCGTCTGATGCTGATCGACCTGACTCCCGAGCAGCAGAGGCTCCGCGCCGAGCTGCGCGAGTACTTCCAGTCCTGCCTCACCGCCGCCGACCGCAAGAAGATCTCCACCGACCCGTTCGGCCACGCCTACATGGAGCACTGCCGCAACCTCGGACGTGCCGGCAAGCTCGGTCTCGGCTGGCCCAAGGAGTACGGCGGCGGCGGGTACGGCCCGCTGGAGCAGCAGATCTTCGCCAACGAGATCGCCCGCGCCGAGGTGCCGTACCCGATCATCACGGTGCAGACCGTCGGGCCGACCCTCATGCAGTACGGCACGGCGGCGCAGAAGGAGTTCTTCCTGCCGCGCATCCTGGCCGGAGAGTGCCACTTCGCGATCGGCTACAGCGAGCCGGGGGCCGGCACCGACCTGGCGTCGCTGCGCACCACCGCGGTCCGCGACGGCGACCACTACGTGGTCAACGGGCAGAAGATCTTCACCTCGGGCGCACACTACTCCCAGTACATCTGGCTCGCCGCCCGCACCAACCCGGACGCGAAGAAGCACCGGGGGATCACCATGATGATCGTCGACTGCGCCGACCCCGGCTTCTCCTGGACGCCCATCCTGACGATGGACGGGCGCCACCACACCAACTCCACCTACTACTCCGACGTCCGGGTGCCGGTGGACATGGTCGTGGGGGAGGAGAACAAGGGCTGGGACCTGATCGTCAACCAGCTCAACCACGAGCGGGTCACGCTCGGCCCGGCGGGCAACATCGCGCACACCTACGACCGGTTCCTGGCCTGGGCCCGCCGTACCGGCGCGATCGAGGAACCCGCGGTGCGCAGGGCGCTCGGCCAGGTCTACGCCTACTTCCGTACCAACGAGCTGCTGAACTGGCAGGTCGCGGCCAACATGGACCTCGGCTGGCTGGGCGCCCCCGACGCCTCGGCCACCAAGGTCTACGGCTCCGAGCGGCTGCAGGACGTCGGCCGGATCGTCGGCGAGGTGCTGGCCCGCTTCGGCGACCCGTCCGACCCCGGCACCGCCGACCTGATGGAGCGCGTCGACCGCGGCGCCAAGGGCGCCCTGGTGCTCACCTTCGGCGGCGGCGTCAACGAGGTACAGCGCGAGCTCATCGCCATGCTCGGCCTGAGCCTGCCGAGGCCGCCCCGATGACCGCGACGGCGGAGCCCAGCGACCTGCACGAGCGGCTCACCGCCCTGGCCGAGCGGCAGATCGCCGCGGGCGAGGTGCTCGGGGTCGCGGCGGCGGACCCGGTGAACGCCCCGATGATCCGGCACTGGACCGACGCCCTGGGCGACGCCAACCCGATCTACACCGACCCCGAGGCGGCCGCGGCCGGGGTGCACGGGCAGATCGTGGCGCCACCGGCGATGATCCAGGTCTGGACCATGCCCGGCGTGAGCAGGGACCGCAAGCAGGCGGGCACCCCGGTCGACACCGTGCTCGCGATGCTGGACGGCAACGGCTACACCGGCGTGGTCGCCACCAACTGCGAACAGACCTACCACCGTTACCTGAGGCTCGGCGAGTCCCCGGTCCCGGCCACCCGGTTCACCGGCCTGGCCGGCCCGAAACGGACCGCGCTCGGCGAGGGCTACTTCGTCACCTGGAACGTCACCTGGTACGTGGCCGGCGAGGCGGTGGCCGAGATGCTGTTCCGGGTGCTGAAGTTCAGGCCCAGGGAGCGGGCGAAGGAACCCGCGGGAAACGGGCAGGCGGCCGGAGAGGGTACGCCCCCGGCTCGTGCGGGCACGCCCGCGACGGGCGGTAACGGGTCGGCGGCCCGCCGGGACGCGCCCGCGGCCGATGGGGACGCACCCGCTCGCGCGCCGTACCCGCTGAGACCCGCCGTCAACGCCGACACCGCGTTCTTCTGGGAGGGCGCCGCCGAAGGTGAGCTCCGGATCCAGAAGTGCGCCGACTGCGGCGAGCTCCGCCACCCGCCGGGACCGGTCTGCCCCTCGTGCCGCTCGGCCGCGCGCACGTACCTGACGGCGAGTGGTGAGGGCGAGGTCTACAGCTATGTCGTCCACCACAACCCCCCGGTGCCGGGCCTTGGGACGCCTTTCGTGGTCGCGGTGGTGGAACTGCCGGAAGGTGTGCGGATCGTGGGCAACGTGGTGGACTGCGTTCCTTCACGGGTGGGTATCGGTATGCCGGTGCGCCTGACGTATCGCCAGATGGACGACGAGCTGATCCTGCCCATGTGGGTCCCCCGGGAGGCGTGATGCGGACACTTACCGACGACGAGGTGCGGGTCGGAGCCGTCCTCCCCGAGCTCGCGATCGAGCTGACCCCCACCGTGGTCGTCTCGACCGCACTCGCGACCATGGACTTCACCCCCGTCCACCACGACGTCGAGGGCGCGAGGGCACAGGGGTCGAAGGACATCTTCCTCAACATCCTGACCACGATGGGCCTCGTCGAGCGCTACGTCACCGACTGGGCCGGACCCGAGGCGATCATCCGCGGCATCAACGTCAAGCTCGGCGTCCCCGCGTACGCGGGCGACAGACTGGCCTTCAGCGGCGCCGTCCTCGCCTGCGAGGACGGCGAGTTCACGGTCGAGGTCCGCGGCAGGGTCAGCCTCGGCGACCACGCCTCGGGCACCGTCAGGTTCGCCCTCCCGTAGAAAGGCCCTCACCAGCGTGGTCTCCTTTTCCGGGAGTACGGCCGTCGCCGGCATCGGCGCGACCGAGTTCTCCAAGCAGTCAGGCCGGTCCGAGCTCCAGCTCGCCGCCGAGGCCGTGTTCGCGGCGCTCAACGACGCGGGCCTGGCGCCCTCGGACGTGGACGGCCTCGTCACCTACACCCAGGACGCCAACCAGGAGATCTCCGTGGCCCGCGAGGTGGGCATCGGCGACCTGTCGTTCTTCTCCCGTGTCCACTACGGCGGCGGCGCGGCCTGCGGAACCGTGCTGCACGCGGCGATGGCCGTCGCCACCGGGGTCGCCGAGACCGTGGTCTGCTACCGGGCGTTCAACGAGCGCTCCGGACGCAGGTTCGGCCAGCCCAACCCCGGGATCGGCGGCGAGCCCACGTCCCACGGTCTGGACATGAGCTGGCACCTGCCGTACGGGCTGATGACTCCGGCCGCCTGGGTCGCCATGTTCGCCCGGCGCTACATGCACGCCTACGGCGCCACCTCCGAGGATTTCGGCAGGGTGGCGGTGGCCATGCGCAGGCACGCCGCCACCAACCCGGCCGCCTGGTTCCACGGGCGCCCGATCACGTTGGAGGAGCACCAGGCGTCGAAGTGGATCGCGGAGCCGCTGCACCTGCTCGACTGCTGCCAGGAGAGCGACGGCGCGGTGGCGCTGGTGGTCACCTCCGCCGAACGGGCCAGGGATCTGCGCAGGTCACCCGCGCTGATCACCGCCGCCGCCCAGGGCGCGGGCGCCGGTCAGATGACGATGACCAGCTACTACCGCGACGACATGACGGGCCTGCCGGAGATGGGGGTGGTCGGCGGCCGGCTGTGGAAGCAGTCCGGGCTCGGGCCCTCGGACATGCAGGCGGCCATCCTGTACGACCACTTCACCCCGTTCGTGCTCACCCAGCTGGAGGAGCTGGGCTTCTGCGGGCGCGGCGAGGCCCGCGACTACGTCGCCGACGGCGGCATCGAGATCGACGGCCGCCTGCCGGTCAACCCGCACGGCGGCCAGCTCGGCGAGGCGTACATCCACGGGATGAACGGCATCGCCGAGGCCGTCAGGCAGATCCGCGGCACCTCGGCCAACCAGCTCGCCTCGGTACGCAACGTGCTGGTCACCGCGGGCACGGGCGTGCCGACCAGCGGGCTGGTCCTGTCGGCGGAGTGAGCCGGCGCCACTCGCGGCCGGGCGGGCTCGGAAACGGAGCGGAAGCAGGATCGGCACGGGGAAAGGGCGAACGCGGGAAGGGCGAACGCGGGAAAGGCGCGGCCGGTGGGCCGCGCCCTTCGTGTCACGCGTGTGGGTCGCACGCGTGTGGTCACCGCCTGGCGGGTTCGCGCTCGGCGGGACGTTTCGCGGAGGCCGCGTGCCCGGCGGGAGGCCGGGTACGCGGTCGTTCGGTGGCTCCGGTGGTCGCGGAGGGCGGATCACCCACACCGGCCGCCCGGTCGTTCAGCAGCTCAGGTTGTTGCCCGGGGGGGTACCGAGGATCTGCGTGAAGCTCTGGTAGGCGTTGATCCGGCTCTGCACCTGCGCCGGGTTCCTGCCGTCGCACTCCAGGCTGCCGTTGATGCTGCGGATCGTCTGGCCGAAGCCGTGGCCGTTGACCATCGCGTTGTGCGCCGTCATCGTGCCGGGGCCGTTCTGGGTGTTCCAGTACCACAGGGCGGTCTTCCAGGCCACCGCCGCGTCGTTCTGCACCAGGTACGGGTTGCCGAGCAGGTTGATGCCGAGCGCGTCGCCGGCCGCCTTGTAGTTGAAGTTCCAGCTCAGCTGGATCGGGCCGCGCCCGTAGTAGGCCGCCTGGCCGGCGGGGCAGCCGTAGGGCTGGCTCGCGTCGCAGTAGTGCGGGTAGTTCGCGGTGTTCTGCTCAACGATGTGGACCAGCCCGCCGGTCTCATGGTTGACGTTGGCGAGGAAGGCGGCCGCCTCCTGCTTCCTGACGGTGTCACTGCCGGTCTTCGCGAAGCCGGGGTAGGCGCTCAGCGCGGCGGTCAGCCCGCTGTAGGTGTAGAAGGGGTTCCGGTTCGGGAACATCTGGTTGAACTGTGCCTGGCTCACCACGAAGCCCGAGGTGGGCGGGTCGGTGGGCGGCGTCGTGCCGCCGCAGGTGTACGGGTCCCAGTACCAGGTGCTGATCACCGGGTCGTAGCCGGGGTTGTCGTGCTCGGCGATGTAGTACCGGCCGTCGGTGTACTTGACGATGCTGCCGGCGACGTACCAGGTGCCCGCCGCCCAGTTCGGGTGGTTGCAGTTGCCCGTGGGCGGCGTCGTGCCGCCGCAGGTGCCCTTGTCGGCCCAGACGTCGGCGGTGCCCGGCCTCTCGTTCTGGGTCCACCACTTCGCGGACCAGTTGTGGCCGTTGTACGAGGCGGTCATGCCGCCGGTGTAGACGGCCGAGGAACTCCACGCGGCCGCGCAGCTCTCGGCGGAGGCGGAGGACGTCGGCAGGACGACCGCGAGCACGCCGGTGACCGCCAGGGCGGCGAGGGCGGCCATGATGCGCTGTCTCAACACTTGATCACTCCCATGGGGGGAAACCGGATGGTGTGGGGTGTCCGGACGGTCGGACTTTCGCGCGGTGACGGCCCGCGTCATCGCGTTCGCGCAGCTCATACCTGGATCGGGCGGGTCTGCCGCGAGGTGCGGGGCTACCAATCCGATCTTTCTCTTAAGAAAGTTTCCTAAGAGTTGCCGTGATACTAGCCTTGACAGATCACTGTCACAACCCGTTCGGACATCGGGTCCCGCCATTGCGGGCCGGGTGCGTTCCAAACGCGGGGAATCTCGCGCGCCGCCGGTTCACCAGGGCGCGATCCGTCCGGTTAGCTATTAAATGTAACTTTTATCGGCGTTTAGGGTGCCACTATTGCGGCATGTTGGAATCCCTCGGGCTCGATCCTGTGGAGGAGCGCGTCTACCGGTTCCTGGTGACGACCGCGGAGGCGGATGTCACCGACCTCATCGGGAATCTGGGCATCGATGCCGAGACGGCGGAGACGGTGCTGGTCGCCATGCGGGTCAGGGGACTGATCAGGACGGTCTCTCCCGGCAGGCGGCGGTTCGCCGCCGTGGCACCGGACATCGTGCTGGGCTCGCAACTCCTCCGCCACCAGCAGGCGCTCGACTGGGCTCGGCGTGAGGTGGAGCGGCTGTCCGAGGAGTACCGGGACAACGCCCGCCGCCGCGACGCGGGCCTGCAGGTCGAGGTCCTGTCCGACCACGCCACGTTCCGGGAGCGGTTCGACCAGCCGTTCGAGGGTTACCGGGAGCGGGCGACGCCGCTGCGGATCATCGAGGGGACGACGCCCTGCCCGCTCGGCTCCGATGACCTCTACCTGCTCGCACTGCTGGTCGCCGGCGTGCCGGACGCGTCGATCGCCGCCCAGCTGGGGGTCAGCCGGCGGACCGTGCGGCGGCGCGTCGCGAACGTCATGGAACTCGCCGGCGCCCAGACCCGCATGCAGCTGGCCTGGCGCGCCGCCACCGAAGGCTGGCTCTGACCCGCGGGGCGGGCGAACCCGGGGTGAGCGGGCCCCACGCCGCCCACGGGGTCCTGTGCCGCATCACCTGCCGCCAGGAGGTGTCACCCGAGGTGACATTACTCGGCACGCTCGGCCCCGGTACGAACCCGCCGCCGCTCTCGTGGTACCCGGCGTTCACCCGGGCCGGGTTCTTCGAGTCGGACTCGTAGACGATCTGCTGGGGACGCGGCGTCTTTCGGGTTCATCGCCTCGGATGCCTGGATCAGGAGTTGTACGGCCCCCTTCCCGAAGGCGATATGGCGCCAGGTGTAAAATGGCGGATCGGAAACGTACATTAAACGGCAACGGCGCAGCTTGATGACGGTGTGCGGACGGTTGGGCGCACCGCCCTGACATATGTTTCCACTCCATCGCAACCAAAAATCGATCATTTTCTCGGCGTGATCGCGCTGACACGGCTCGCGTAGCGTTGTTCGCGGCGCATGTTGCCGTTCCGTTGTTCTCCGACCCCTGAGGCTTACGGTAATCGGGCGCTGCGGCTGTGGAATGAGCGCTCCGGTGCTCTGAATTTGCATAGGGCTTTGCCGCGGCAATGGCTATGTGTGCTTGCTGTCCGCTACGGTAGAGAGTGTGACGGTATGGAATGTTTGATTACCTCCGGCACCGAGGGTGCCCTGGTGCAGTGACCCGTGAGCAGAAAACTCTCGCCGTCGGCTGACCGATCGGGAAGTGTCTTCGTTCAGAAGAGGGGTCTCTGCCTTCAAAGCTCGAACCGGCGAACACCACTGACAAAGGGGTGCCGTTCTCCATGAAAAGAACAGCGAGATTATGACTTCTGGTTACGTCTTTCTTTGCGGTGCTTTTCGCCATGAGCTGGAGCGGCTTCCGCAAGCCAAACCAGCGACGCAAGCTACACGGGCCGGCACGGTAACGGCCGGCCCGGCCAAATCCCGACTGGGTTAAGGACGTCGGCCCCCGACACGGTCGGCGCCGGCCGGCGAGGAAACGCTGAATTGGCCTGTCATCTCTTCTCTCCCTGCTACCTGACAGGAGGAGGATCATGAGGATGTTCGCGCTTCCAGAACCGCGGAGAACCCAGCGGCGGCCTGTGCTCGCGCTCGCGGTGGCCGTCTTGACGATCGGCGCCCAGGGCGCCGCAGCACCCGCCGCCCATGCCGCCCCGCTCGCGACCGCGAACGCCGTCGAGGGGACGCCACAGGGCAACGTGGTGATCGAGTGGAACCGGACCCTGCTCAACCTCACCATCGCCGATGCCACCATCGGCGTCTACAACGCCAAGTACCACTACCGGTTCTGGCGGCCGATCACCGCCATCCGCTCCGCCGCAGGCAACCCACGGATCAAACCCGACCCCGCATGGACCCCATTGACACGGGCTGAGCACCGTCGGTCGCCATGAGTCACTACACGGGCAACGCTGAGCGGGCTGTTACGAGGGCGCCGGCGGCCGGAATCACGGAAGGGAGCAGACGAACATGGGAGCAGCACGGACGATGTCACCCCGCCCGGTCTGGCTGCGGCCGGCGGTGGCCGCCGGGCTCGCCCTGGCCGTGGCGGCGGCCTTGTACGCGTTCGGCCGGATACACACTCCGGACTACGCCGGCAGCCTGTTCGGACGCCGTGGCAACGACGCGAACCTGCTGAAGGCGCAACTCGGCACCGCCCTGCTGGGCCTGGCCCTCTACCAGCTCATATTGGCGCTGTGGATGTACCGGCGGCTACCCGGGGCCGGCGCAGCCCCCCGCCCGGTACCCCTCGCCCACCGCATCGGCGGAGCCGTGCTGTTCGTGCTCTCCCTCCCCGTCGCCTACCACTGCATCACCACCTACGGAGTGCAGCTGGACAACGCCCGGGTCGCCCTGCACTCCCTCGCCGGCTGCTTCTTCTACGGCGCATTCGCCGCGAAGGTACTCCTCGTCCGCAGCCGGTACCTACCCGCCTGGGCGTTGCCGGTCGCCGGCGGCACCCTGGTCACCCTCATCGCGATCCTGTGGTCCTCAGCGGCACTCTGGCAGCTGACCCAGCCGTAGCTTGGCGGAGCTCCCACGGCGGTTCCATTGCCGACCTGCGGAGATCAGGTCCCCGAAGGGCCGGCGAAGGAATCAGGGCGGCTTCACGGGGTTGTGATCATTGGTACCGCGAAGAAGACGATCATGGCGATCGCCACCGCGATGATGAAGCCGATCACTTCCCAGGCCCAGTCGTGGTGGGAGACCTTCGCCGGCGCCTTGTGTCTGCGTGCCGCCCGGCGGCCCGCACGCCTGCGGGATCCGGCCCGTCCGGAAAGCCGGAGCCCTGTCTCCGCCGTCCCGGCCTCGCCGGTCTCCGCCCCGGAATCGCCTTCCTGCGCGGTCGTCGGCTCGCTCCACTGCGCGTCGTACTGGTCCTGGGGTGCGGTGTAGTTCGGAGGCACGGTGTGCGGCGGGGCGTCGTCCGGCTGGTCGACCCGCATGATCCAGCTGGGCAGGCGCAGCTGGGCACGGCCCGCCGGGGTGCTGAGATGGTCAGGCCGGGGAGACCAGGCGGGAAGGGCCGTCGGGGTCTCGTCGGTCTGAGCGTCTGTTCCGGTGCCGGTCTCGTCGCCGGTCTCGGTGCCGGAGGGAGCGGCGTCCGTGAACCAGTTGACCGCGGGCGTCTGAACGGGGTCGGTGGCCCAGGTGGGCATCGGCGGCTGCACGCGACCGGTTTCGGGGTCGGGGGCCGGTGTGGCCCAGGTGGGCATCGGCGGTTGTGCGCGACCGGTTTCGCCGTCAGGAGTCTCCACCTGTGCGGACCTGACAGGGAAGAGAGGCCGGTGGCGCTCGGCGTCGGAGAGGGCGTCGAGCTGATCGGTCTGCAGGGGCCAGCCGGGGAGCGGGTGCGCGGTGGGCACATCGTCCAGCACATCTCCCGGCACGGGTCCGGGAGCCGGGGCGATCGTGAGGGGCGTGCGAGGGGCCTCGGCGGACGGAGCCTTGGGCGTCTCGACGGGCGTGGGATCGGCGGGCGGATCGGCGGGTGCGGCCTCGGGGCGGGGCGCGGCGGCGACGAGCCTGTCGGTGTAGACGCGGGCCGCCCGCGCCTCGGGGCTGAGCGGGCGGAACAGGTTCTCCCGTACGGGGGCGCCCTCCAGCACGTCCCCCGGGATGGGCGCCGACAGCGGTGCCGCCCGGCGCGGTCTGGGACGTTGGAGCCGGCGGCGCGGCCGCAGGGCCGCGGTGTCCAGAGCGGTGAGCACCGAGTCGCCGAGCCTGAGCAGCGGTTCGGTGCTGGCCTCGTGGGTGGAGACCGTGCCGGGCTCCCTCGGCGCGAAGGGGTCCGGGAAGCGGTCGCCCGCCATGTGGTCCGGCACGGGGAAGGCCGGGGCGCTGGTCTGGGCGTCGTTCTCGGGAGACGGCGGCGGCCAGGCGGGTGACGTCGGCCACAGTTGCCTGACCAGCGGGGACGTTGACCGTCTGGCGACGGGAGCGAGCGGTGCCCGCGGTCCGAGCACGGCGGCGCGCAGCCCGGAGGGAGGGGTGGCCCAGGGCGCGAGGACGAGCACGTCGCGGACCGGGGCGACGGCGAGGGCGCCGAACACCTCGGTCAGGTGCGCGGGGATCCGGGCCGAGGCCAGGGCGGCGCCCAGCGACTGGGCGAACCTGCGGCAGGCGCTCACCGTCAGCTCGTCGGCGGTGTCGACGGCCACGTCGAGCACCCAGGACAGCTCGGCGGCGTTCATCTCGCAGACGCCCGACAGGTACAGCACCTCGCGCTGGTGGGTGCGCAGCTCGCTCAGCACGCGCTCGACGAGGGCGGGGACCGGGTCCAGGCCGGTGACCGGGGGCGAGTAGACGATGTCGCGCAGGAAGATCTCGCGGCGGGCGAGCGCGTACAGCGCGGCGCGCGGGGGGTGGGTGTCCGTGACACTGGACAGAACGGTCACCAAGACGTCGAAGGCCGAGTCCGCGCTGCCCAGCTGGTCGCGGGAGTAGGCGTACAGCCCTGCTGCGTGGCGGTCGTAGAGCTCGGCGATCAGTTCGCCGCGCGAGCGTTGACCGAGGAGCGGTTGGGTCACGGGACCGGTTCCTCTGGTGGTTCGTCGAGCGTGGTGAAGAGCTGGGGCGGCTGTGAAGCCTGTGACGTACGGTGCCAGAGGGATCAACTCCAGCAATGTGGGTAATCATGTCAAGTCATGGGCACCTCCCGCACTACCGAATGCCCTTTTGGTGAGAAATACACATGTCGATCTACCGGACAAAGCCGGGAAGACAGATCGGAGAAGTGGGGCATAGGCTGACTTGGGCCAGATCAGGGAGGCGGCCGGGGCAGGGGGGCCGTAACCCGGCGAAAACAAGAGGTTGCGCATGATCACATTCAACGGTGTCACCAAGCGCTACGCTGACGGCACCGTAGCGGTGGACGACCTGAGCCTTGAGGTGCCCACCGGGGAGATCACCGTCTTCGTCGGCCCCTCGGGGTGCGGCAAGACGACCTCCCTCCGCATGATCAACAGAATGATCGACGCCACGGAGGGCCAGATCCTCCTGGACGGCGTCGATGTCAAGACCATAGACCCGCCGACACTGCGTCGGGGCATCGGCTACGTCATCCAGCAGGCCGGGCTCTTCCCGCACCGCAAGATCGTCGACAATGTGGCGACGGTTCCCCTGCTGCTCGGCTGGGAGAAGAAGAAGGCCCGTGACCGGGCGATGGAACTGCTGGAGCGGGTCGGGCTCGATCTGAAGATGGCCGACCGCTACCCCTTCCAGCTCTCCGGCGGCCAGCAGCAGCGCGTCGGCGTGGCCCGCGCGCTCGCCGCCGACCCGCCGGTGCTGCTGATGGACGAACCGTTCAGCGCGGTCGACCCGATCGTCCGGACCAGCCTGCAGGAGGAGCTGCTACGGCTCCAGGCCGAGCTGAACAAGACCATCGTGTTCGTCACCCACGACATCGACGAGGCGGTCAAGCTCGGCGACCGGGTGGCCGTCTTCCGCGTCGGGGGCCACCTGGCCCAGCTCGACGACCCCGCGACGCTGCTGGCCAGGCCCGCCGACGACTTCGTCCGCGAGTTCCTCGGCCGCGACCGGGGCATCCGGCGGCTCTCGTTCGTCTCGGACGAGGGGGTACGGCTCCGCACCGACCTGCTCGTCCCGGTCTCCACCGACGCCGACGCCGCGTCGGCCTCGGCGCGCGCCGCCGGCGAGCCGTGGCTGGCCGTGGTGGACGCGGGGAACCGGCCGCTGGGCTGGGTCGCGGTCAAGGACCTGCCCGAGTCGGGCACTCTCGCCGAGGTGGAGCTCGCGCCGTACGGGACGTTCGTCAGCGGGCGCGACTCGCTACGCGGCGCGCTGGACGCGACGCTGCTCTCCCCGTCGGGCAACGCCGTCGCGGTGGACGGGGCGGGCAGGGCCGTGGGCGTCGCCACCCGCGAGGCCCTGGACGAGGCGCTGGCCGTGGTGGCGGGGAGCGTCGGCGGATCGGTGCCGGGTTCCCGCTCCGCGGGGGGCACGGGAGGTGTCGGCGGATCCACCGGAGGCACGGGAATCGCGGCCGGATCCGCGGCGGACGCGGAAAGCCCCGGTGAGGGCGCGGGAGGCACGGGGGACGCGGGTGAGTGAGGAACCCCTGGTCCGCTGGGACTGGATCGGGCGCAACTGGCCCACGATCCAGGGCTTGCTGGAGGACCACATCGTGATGGCGCTGGTCCCGATCGTCGTCGGGCTGCTCATCGCGCTCCCGCTCGGGCTGGCCGGAGCCCGCTGGCGCTGGCTCTACCAGCCGACCGTCGGCGTGATGAACGTGATCTACTCGCTGCCCTCGCTGGCCGTCTTCATCGTGCTCATCCCGGTCACCGGCCTCGCGACGCGGCTGACCGTGATGGTCCCGCTCACCTTCTACGCCATGGCGGTGCTCATCCCGGCGGTCGTCGACGGGCTGGGCTCGGTCCCCGACCACGTGCGCCAGTCCGCGGTGGCCATGGGCTTCACCCCGCTGCGCAGACTGCTCCAGGTCGAGTTGCCGATCGCGGTGCCGGTCGTGCTGGCCGGGCTCAGGGTGGCCACGGTCGCCAGCGTCAGCCTGGTCAGCGTGGGCGCGCTGGTCGGCAGGGGAGGGCTCGGCTACCTGTTCATCGACGGCTGGCAGCGGCAGTTCTACACCCCGATCGTGGTCGGCATCGTGCTGGTCGTGGTGCTCGCGGGGGTCGCCGACCTGCTGCTGATCCTGGCGCAGCGCCTGCTCACCCCGTGGTCGCGGGCAAGGGGGTCCGCGTGAACCGGCTGATCGACCTTTTTGGTGACCCGGCCGGTGTGGTGCCCCGGATCTCCGGTCGCCGCCTCGCCGGAGTCGCCACCGGAAGCCGTACGTCTGGTCAGCGATTCACCCTGTGGTCGTGGGCGAGGGGGTCCGCGTGAACTGGCTGATCGACTTCTTCGGGGACCCGGTCAACTGGTCGGGGCCGGACGGGATTCCCGTCCGGCTGCTCGAACACCTGGAGTTCGCCGGGCTCTCGCTGCTGCTGGCCATGCTGATCGCGCTCCCGCTGGGGCTGCTGATCGGCCACACCGGCCGGGGCGCCCTGCTGGTGGTCTCCATCGCCAACGCGGCCCGCGCCCTGCCGACGCTCGGCCTGCTCGTCCTCATCGTGCTGCTGATGGGCGTCGGCACCATCCTGCCGGTGCTGATCCCGCTGGTGGCGCTGGCCGTGCCGCCTATCCTGGTCAACACCTACGAGGGCATCCGCGGGGTCGACCCGGACCTGCGCGACGCCGCGTACGGTATGGGACTGCGGGGCGGGCAGGTTCTCGGCCGGGTGCTGGTGCCGGTCGCGCTGCCGCTCATCCTGCTCGGCCTGCGACTGGCCGCCATCCAGGTGGTGGCGACCGCGACCGTGGCCGCGTACGTGGGTCTGGGCGGCCTTGGCCGCTTCATCATCGACGGTCTCGCGACCAAGAACTTCCCGAGCACGATCGGCGGAGCGGTTCTCGTAGCACTGCTGGCGCTTCTCGTTCAGCTCGGGTTCACCCTGGTACAGCGCGCAACGGTCTCCCCGGGGGTGAGCGAGCGCCAGACCATCCGATAGTCTTCATTACCCCCCGTTTTGGAAGGGAATAGCACCATGAAGCGCCTGTTCAGCACCGCGGCGATCCTTCTGTCCGCGGCGCTCACACTTACCGCGTGCGGCGGCGGAGATCCCCTCACCAGCGCGTCCCCGGCTCCCGCCGAATCCGGGTCCGCCTCCGAGCCGGCGGCCGCCGGGAAGGTCGTCATCGGGTCGGCCAACTTCCCGGAGAACGTCCTGCTCGGCGAGATCTACTCGCAGGCCCTGGCCGCCAAGGGCGTCCAGGTCGAGGAGAAGTTCAACATCGGCAGCCGCGAGGTCCTGTACGACCAGGTCAAGAGCGGCGGCCTGACCATCCTGCCGGAGTACATCGGCTCGCTCCTCGCCTTCGTCGACAACACCGCCACGGCGAAGTCGAAGGACGACGTCGTCGCCGCGCTCAAGGAGAAGCTCCCGGCCGAGCTGGAGGTCCTGACGCCCGCCGCGGCCGAGGACAACAACTCGCTGACCGTCACCAAGGAGACCGCCACCAAGGAGGGTCTCACCACGATCGAGGACCTGGTCAAGGTCGCCAAGAACTACGCGGTGGGCGGCCCGCCGGAGTTCAAGACCCGCCAGGAGAAGAACTTCAAGGACACCTACGGCCTGGAGTTCAAGGAGTGGAAGAAGACCGGCGACGCCACCGCCGACGCCATCAAGGACGGCACCGTCCAGGTCGGCAACGTCTTCACCACCGACCCGAAGATCATCATCAATGACCTGGTCTCCCTCCAGGACAACAAGAGCGCCTTCGCCGCGGAGAACATCGCCCCCCTGGTCAACAAGGCGGGCGTGAACGACACGGTGAAGACCACCCTCGACGCGGTCTCCGCCAAACTCGACACCGCCGGCCTGGTCGCGCTGATGAAGCGCGTCGCGGTCGACAAGGACGACGCCGAAGCGGTCGCCAAGGACTGGCTCACTCAGAACGGCCTGCTCTAGCGATCCATCCGACCGGCCCCGGACGTCTTGTCCGGGGCCGGTTCGCGTTCTCGGAGACGGTATCCAGCCGACGCGCTGGAAATCACCCGCGAGAACGCGAGGCGGAGAACCGATTGGAGCGATATCCGCGCGGACATCGTCGCGAACTCCGGCGGCGAGGAAGCCGGAACCGAGGCGAGGCGCCGTGATCAGGGGTTACCCGCTGGTCGAGCAGAGCTCGAACCAGATGACGGTTCCGGTGAAGTCGCGGTGAAATCCCCAGCGGGTGGAGAGGTCGTTGACGAGCATGAGTCCTCGGCCGCCGGTGGCGTCCAGGCCGGGCTTCCTCGTACAGGGGACCTCCGAGGCGCCGGGGTCCTGGACGGTGATGAGTGCGCCGTGGGGGAGGAAGGCCACCGTGATGACGAACTCCCGTGGGCGGTCGACCGGTCCCGCGTCGCGCGGTCGGGCATCGAGTGGTCCGCTGGAGTGCTCGACGGCGTTGGTGGCGAGTTCGCTGGTGAGGAGCACGGCGTCGTCACGGAGCGGGTGGTCGTCGCCGAGGAGTTCGGCGACGAAGACGCGTGCGGGTCTGACCTGGTCGGGGGTGGCCGCGAACCGCTGGGAGATGACGGGCGTGTGGCCCAGAGGTGCCGACCAGCCGGGAATTCGGCCCAGGTGCGGTGACCATATGGCGCCGTCGGCTGGTGTACGGAAGCGGTCAGCGAGTACGCCGACGAGCGCGGACAACAGGCGTGCTGCCATCTCGGTCACCTCCCTTGTGCTCGGTCGTGTTGTGCTCGGTATTTCCAGCGACCTTGATGTCTGTGCTGCTTTCGGGGAGCGGGACTTCTTTCGTTGAGAGGGGGCGGTTGGGGCGGCCGGGGGCGAGGTGGCGGCGGAAGTCCTCGATGTGCTGCATCTGGGCGGCCAGTTCGGTGGGGGTGTCGGCCTCGATCAGGCCGATGTGCTCTCGGCACCAGGTGGGGGAGAGTGCCCAGTAGCGGCCGGTGGCCTTGCCGTACCAGAGGTGCCAGCCGGTGAACCGCAGCGCCAGCGTATGCAGCGCTCCGGTCTCTTCGGCGGGCTCGTGCCGGGAGGTGGTGTCGACGAGGGTCATGCCGTCACCGCCTTGCGGTGTGGTTCGCGCCTGCCCGGTCCGGGCCGCACATCCGGCGGCGATTCTCGTCCGTACAGTGGGGCGGCCGGTTGCGAGCGGCGTCCGCGACTGGAGAGAGCGCCCGTGAGCGGACGGCTCGGCGGGCAGGCGGCGACGGTGGGCGCGGGCAGTCGGCCGCAGAGCCCGAGACGGCGCCGGGCCGCCATGCGGGTGCGGACCTGGGCGGGGGTGGGCTGTTCCCACAGGTGTCCGGGCCGGTGCGGCAGGCTGTCCACGTCGTGGGCGTAGGGGGGATGACCGCACCAGCGGCAGCCCAGGGGCGAGGGGGGTCGCTCAGCATGCCAGCGAACCCTGATGATCTTGCAGGCTCTACTAGGGTTGAGCACAGTTCGCACCTCCAGTGTGCGGGCGAGGCTCTGCCAGGCGACGTCACTCGCCGGGCAGAGCCGTTTTCATGAGGTTCTGGGACTTGGTTTTCTGGATGTTCGCGGTCCTCGGCCAAGACGGCTCCCCCTGTGCGGGTGAGGCGCCGCTTGCTTGAAGGCCGATTCGGTCGCGGTCAGAGTGCGCAGAGGGCAGGGGTATCTCCTGTCGCACCCGCGCCTGCCGTCACTCACGGAAGGTGACGCTATGAACGCGGAGAGATACCGACATCAGCGCCGCTGATACTTTGGCGCAGGGGGAGGTCAAGCAGGTCGCGCCGGGTTACCTTGAGGCCATGGCCTACTCAGACCCGGCGGCGGAGAGTGTGGGAACCCGTGTGCGGCGCGCTCGTAAGCGCGTGGGCATCACGCAGAACGAACTGGCCCGGCGTGTCGGTCGCGCCCAGTCCTGGGTGTCGGCGATCGAGAACGACAGCCTTGCCCTGGACTCCATCGCGCTGGTCAACACCCTCGCCAAGGCCCTGCGCATGCACCCCAACGAGCTCACCGCGCGCCCCTACCGAGGCGACAGCCCGAGCCAGGACCGTGGACACTCGGCGATCCCCGAGATCCGCCGCCAGCTGGAACGCTACGACCTCGACCCCGAATGGACCGGAGCGGTACGGCCACTGCCCGAACTTCACGCGGCGACCGAACGTGCGCGCTGGTTACGGCGAGAGGCGCGCTATGCCGAGCTGGCGGAGGAACTACCGGCTCTGCTCTCCGAGCTACAGGCAGCCACCCATCTGTACGCGGAGCCTGATCGAAGTGCGGCGTTCAGACTGCTCGGACTGACCTACCTGGCGGCTGACTCGGTGGTCTACAACCTCGGCTACGCGGACCTCTCCCTGACCGCCACCAATCGGGTCCGCTGGGCCGGGGAACAGGCGGGCGACCCCTACCACGAGGCCGTGTTCACCTACCTGCGGATACGAGGCCTGTGGGCCAGCACGTCGTGGAACGACGCGCTCGCCGTGCTTGACAAGGCATGCGCGAACATCGAGGACGACTACACGGCAGGCCAAGCCGAGGCGCTGGCCGTCTGGGGCGGGCTCCAACTACGAGCCGCGATCACCGCGGCGCGGAAGAACGACGCCGACGAGGCCTGGTCACGCCACCGGCTCGCGGCCGAGGCGGTCGCCAGGCTTGGTTCGCGCCAGCGCACCAACTACTACGACCTGTCCACCAACCAGGCCAACGTCGATATCCACGGCGTCGCTGTGGCTGTCGAGTTGGGGGACGGGCCGAAGGCCGTGCAGCGCGGAGAGGCGATACGGCTCCCCAAAGATGTGCAGGCCGGCCGCGCAGGTCACCACCATCTCGACCACGCCCGAGGACTGCTGTGGTGCGGCAGGCGCGACGATGCCCTGGCCGCACTCGAACGCGCTGAGAAGATCGCCCCGATGCTCATCCGCAACCACCCGATGGCCCAGCAGGCCGTACGGACCCTCCTGGACCTGGAGCGCTACAGCTACCGCGAACGCATCCGTCGCCTCGGCACACGCATGCACATCCTTTGAAACGTTCGATTTGGGTGGCAGGTCGTTAGATCTTGGGCGTCACAGCTACTGGGAACGTATCCGCTCTGTGCGCGCTCCGCGCCGGCCGGTGCGGAGCGAGAACGTTCGAAGCATGCCGACGGCCAACACCGGGATTCCGACGATCCAGCAGATTAGTCCCGCTTTGAAGCCCTCGTTGACGTGCTGGCCATTGCCCTGGACCTCGGGTGCGAGAGCTGAGGCGATCGCCGGAAGCAGGAGCAGCGCGACACCCGCGAGGGCAAGTGCCGCACCGGCCAGGAGCGACTGTGTCCGCCGGTACGGACGCGCCGCGAGCAGGGTCAGAATCACTGCACACAGCAGGGCGGGCAGCACCACCTTGCCCGTCCAGTGCAGCAGCATCGTCGTTCCGTACCACCGCTCATCGGGAATCGACTCCTCGAAGTACACCGCGGGGGCCGGCGGACCAAGGAGATCCTTGATCGTACCCAGCAGGCCGCCACCGATCAGCGCGCCGATGAACACGGCCCATCGCCATCCGGTCCGCGAGCCACCGGCCAGTGCGATGGCGACGCCGGCAGCGGCGAGCATGCCGAGTAGCACGCCCTTGCTCGCTCCGTTGGCGAACGGCACCCACTGGTTCCACGGGTAGTTCTGCACGGTGACGGCCGTCCACGCGCCGACGGCGCCCCAGATCAGGACGCCGACAGCGATCCCGATGGACAGCACATCCCTGACGCGCTCCCTGTCGATCACGTGATCGTTCATCCTGTCTGCGCCCTGTCTCGCCGTAGTGGGATGCGCGGAAGGAACGCGCTGACCATGAGAACGAGTTCCAGCACGAGCAGAAACAGCGCGATATAGAGACCGGGACGTACGTCCGCGCTGTAGCCAGGGTGATGGAAGCTGAACAAGTCGTCCCGAATGATGGCTCCGATCTGCTCTTCGGGTTGGGATACGACGGTGGGCGAGTCGAAATCAGACAAGATTTCGAGCTCGTCGTAAAACGACCCCTTCTCGCCCGGGTGAATGTTCCACCACTGCCACGTCGTGAGAGCGACGCCGAGGACGACAAGGGTGAGCGCGGCAGGCCGACTCCATCGTGACGCGGCGGCAACGCCGCGCAGGCTCCACAGCAGCGCGGCGACCACCACCAGCAGCACCGCGACCGACCAGGTGGTGGAGGCCTGCCAGGCGTTCGCCGTCGACTGCTCGGTGCGGTCCCCGTACTGATCCGAGACCGCCCAGCTGATACCGAACCACTCCCAGAAACTCACCGCGAGCAGCAGCATCGCGACCCCGAGCACGCCCCATTCACGAGGACCCCATCGAGAAGCACCAAGATCGGCTGACATAAGGGGTAAGTCAACACCAAATACGGGCGTTGAGGGGCGAATACCACAAGACGAGCAAGCAGTCCCGATCCCCAGGGCATATCGATCCACCTGCCTGTTAGGAGAGACCACCGTTCTCAGCGGGTGAATTTTTGATCGCGCAGAGGTGGCGACATCAGCGTGGTTGATACTTCGGCGAGGAAAGGAGCCAGGCGCTTCATCGCGGGTTACCTTGGGCTCATGGCCTCCTTGGACCCGGCGGCGGAGAGTGTGGGGACGCGCGTACGGCGTGCTCGTAAGCGGATGGGCATTACCCAGACCGAACTGGCCCGGCGGGTCGGCCGAACGCAGTCCCGGGTGTCCGGAGTCGAGAACGACGGCATCCCCTGGACTCCATCGCGTTGATCAACATCCTCGCCCGCGCCCTGCTGAAACCTTCGGCCTTCGGTACGCCATGAGGGGTCTTTGTGTGCCAGTGGAGGTAGCCCGGACTCAGCTTGAGTAGTGGTTGCGTGGCTTCATCGGAGGCGCTCGGCGTACTCAGATCGGCTTCTGCTTATTCAGGGGCATTTGGGAGATACGGCCCCTCCCCGCATCCGGCCAGCGCGAACACCAGTGCCGCGGCGCTTACACATCCGATGACGGAACGGCATGGGAGGCGCCCAACGAGTGTCCGTGTCATTTCGATCCCTCTCTGAGCCGATAATCGTCTTTCCCGGGCAGCCGTAGGTGTTTCCCTTTTGCTCTGCTGCTGTTCATGGAACTTTGTACTTATCAATAGCGGGCGCTGTGGACAAGGTGGCGCTACTTGCAGTAGCTCGTCTAGTACGGAAACGCCTGTCACGGTGCTAGACGAGTCATTCCGAATAATTAGAGGTCGTAGGCGATCAGCGATCGTGTCACCCCGGCTGGGTTGTCCGTCCTATGGGTGGTAGAGCTCTTGGGCACGGGCGGAGTCGATGGGGCGGTCCTGACCCCGCCGAGGCCCCGTTCGGCGACTAGTTCCGCGGCGGCGTCGAGGATCACGTTCGTGTCGACACTGGGACGGCCTATGCGGGCCCCCTGAATGACCGAAAACGATTTACTCTAGCGTCGAGCGCCCAGGGGTGCGGCTCGGCGGCCGGGTCATGCGCCGAGCCAGTCACGCACCCGGTCCGCGAACCAGTCGGGCCGTTGCAGCGGGATGCCGTGCCCGCAGTCCGCCACGATTTCCAGCTCGCTGCCCGGCAGGGCTTCGTGCAGCACGCGGGCCGACTCCCGCATCAGGCCCCGTTCACGCCCGCCGGCGAGGATCAGCGCCTCGCGGGGAAAACGCGACCAGGCGGGCGGCGGCGTGAAGCGCAGGTTCTCGCCGACCGCGGCGAGCAGGGTCTGCTTCGAGACGCTCGCGGACGTGCGGACGTAGTCGTCGAGCAGCGGGCCGGGGACGAACAGCTGCTTGGCCTGCAACCTGGCGAACCACCGCTGCCGGGCGAGCCCGGCGGTGGCGCCGAGCAGGCCGAGGGTGAACCCGGCGGCCGCGATGGGCTTGGCCTGCGCGCTGACCACGACCACGCGTTCCACGAGCTCGGGCCGGTGTGCGGCGAGCAGGACCGTCAGCTGCGCGCCCAGGGAGAACCCGGCGACGGAGACGCGACCGCCCATGTCGTGGAGGAGCTTCGTCAAGGCTTCGGCGGTGCGGGCATGGGAGTGATACGTCTCGTCCGCGCTGCGGTCGTGGCCGGGCAGGTCCGGGACGATCACCCGGTGGTCGCGCGCGAGACGCTCCCGCACCGGCTCCCACATCCAACCGGCGACACCACCACCGTGCAGCAGGAGCACGGGCGGGGCACCGGCGGGACCATGCGTCTCGACATGCATATGGAACTGCTCCCGTCGCGTCGGCCGGTGACCATGATGCCAGAGGGGCGGCTATCCGGCCGATGGCGCGACCCGTCCAGTGCCGTCGCTGTCCTACCTGGCGAAACCTTGATCAGCGCGGTGCGGCCACGGGCTTGCCCGGCGAAGGCTGAGCATCCGGGATGATTGCCGCATGAACGAGTTCGTCGAGTCCATGGCCCAGGTGGTGACCGGGGTGACGGTCGTCACGGTGAAGGACGAGCGGGACGATGTGGGGGTCACGGTCGGCACGTTCACCTCGATCTCGCTGGATCCGCCGCTGGTGATGGTGAGCCTGGACAACGCCGGATACCTCAACGAGCTGCTGCTCCGGCACGACCGCTGGGCCGCCAGCGTGCTGTCGGCCGGGCAGAAGACGGTCGCCAGCCGGTTCGCCACCGCGGGCCGTCCCGGTGCCAGGCTGCTGCTCGCGGGCATGCCGCATCACCGGGGGGAGCAGAGCGGGGCCCTCATCGTGGACGGCGGGGTCACCGCGCTGGAGGCCGAGACGGTCAAGGTCGTTCCGGCCGGGGACCACACGCTCTTCATCGCCAAGGTCCTCGGGGTCGACTACGTCGACGCGTCCGTTCTGCCGCTGTCGCGCTACCGGAGTCGCTACCGCTGACCCGGCGAGCCATGGCTCATTCTTCTCGTACGGCAAGAGCCGCCGCGTTCGAACGCGGCGGCTTATTCACCAGAGAACGCGGTCAGCGGATCGTCCACGAGCCCGGCAGGATGAGCGGCCCGTACGAGGGCAGGCCCAGCTCGCCCGCGAGATGGGCGAGGGGGCCCCATGCCTCCACGCGGACCTGGGCCAGCGCGGCGGCCTTGTCCTCGCTGGACTCCGCGGGGCGCAGCCGCTCCAGCGGGTTGAGCCTGGGGTAGGCGCGCACCGGGGCGTCGGCGGGCAGACCGGCCTTCCTGCGGGCCACGGCCAGGGCGTCCTCCAGACCGCCGAGCTCGTCGACGAGCCCGTTCTCCAGGGCGTCGGCCCCGGTCCAGACCCGGCCCTTGGCCAGCTCGTGGGCGCGCTCGCGGGTCAGGCCGCGCCCCTCGGCGACCTTGTTCACGAAGTCGTCGTAGACCCGGTCGAGCCAGGCGTTGATCCGCGCCCACTGCGCCTCGGAGAAGGCGTTCGTGGGGGAGAACATCCCGGAGTTGGCACCCTCGCCGACGGTCTCCGAAGTGACGCCGATCTTCTCCAGCAGGCCGCCGATGACCGCCTTGCCGCCGAACACGCCGATGGAGCCGGTGAGCGTGCCCGGCTGGGCCACGATGACGTCGGCGGCCATCGAGACCATGTATCCGCCGGAGGCGGCCAGGTCGCCCATCGAGATCACGATGGGCTTGCCGGCCTTGCGGGTGAGCACCACCTCGCGCCAGATGGCGTCGGAGGCCACGTACGAGCCGCCGGGGCTGTCGACCCGGAAGACGACCGCCTTGACGCCGTCGTCGCGGCGGGCCGCGCGCAGTGCGGCGCAGACGGTGTCGGAGCCCATCGCGCCGCCGCCGCCCATCGGGCTGCGGCCGCTGCGGCCGAGCCGGATCGCGCCGTTGCCGCGGACCAGCGCGACGGCCTGCTCGCCCGGGTGCGGGAGCTTCTTCGCGGTCAGCGCCTTGGCGTAGCGGCCGACGTACAGCAGCAGCGCGTTGTCGCCGACCTCCTGCTTGACCTCGTCGTAGACCTCGTCGCGGTAGGCCATCCGGTCGACGAGCCCGGCGTCGACGGCCTCGGCGCCGATGAACGGGCCCTGGTCGATCAGCTCGCGTACCCTGGCGGGCTCCAGCCCGCGCCCCTCGGCGACGCCCGCCACGACCTGCTCGGTGACCGACTCGGTGATGCGGCCCATCGACTCGCGGTGGGCGTCGGTCATGTGGTCCTGGGTGAAGGTGTTGGCGGCCGTCTTGTACTCGTGCCGCTGGCCGAGCTGGTACTCGACGCCGAGCTTGCCGAGCGCACCCCGCAGGAAGCGCTGCTCCATCGCGATGCCGGTGAGCCCGACGTCGCCGGACGGCTGGAGGTAGACCCGCTCGAATGCGCTGGCCAGATAGTAGGGAACGGTGCCCCCGCCGAACTCGCCGAAGCTCTCGGCGAACGCGACGGTCAGCTTGCCCGAGGCCCGGAAGAGGGCGACGGCCTGGCGGAGCTCCTGGACGGCCGCGAGCCCCGGTGACTGGACGCCGATCTTGACGATCAGGGCCTTGACCCGGTCGTCCTTCCTGGCACGCTTGAGCCCGGCCAGCACGTCGGCCAGGCTCGTCTTGCGCATCGCGAGGATGGCGCCCAGCGGATCCGACGGGGCGCCGTCGGTCAGACCTTCGGTGAGGTCGAGTTCAAGGACCAGTGGAGCGGTACGCCGCTGCTTGAAGCGGTCGACGGTATCGATGATCACCTTGGTCGCGTCCATGCCCTTCACCCTAAGCGACACATACCGGGCTTATGCGGATCGGCGAAGGTTCACCGGCTTTCCGGGGAGGCGGGGGGCGGGTCACCGGTGTCCTGCTTTCACCGGTCCCGCCGGGCGTTCGCCTGCCCGCCGGGTACGCGGTGGGTGCTCCCTCACCGGCGGTGCCGGGGTTGTGCGGTGTGGTGAGGTTCACCTGCCCGCCGGGTGTGCGGTTCCTGCTTCACGTCGGGTCAACGCGGGTGACCGATCATTTGCTATTTCGGAATAATCCGAAATAGCATCGCCGTCGTGACTGAGCCGGATGATCTCGACGAACTCCTGCGCGCCGTGGCCGGCAGACACCGTCGGCGCATCCTCTTCGAGGTCTGGGAGCGTGAGCGTGGTGCGGGAGAACTGGCCGACCGGCTCGGCCTGGCCCCGGCCAGCGTTTCGGAGCACCTGAAGGTGCTGCGCAAGACCGGCTTGGTCACGATGAGAGTCAACCGGACGTATCGGCTCTACCGGGCCTGCCCTGAACGGCTTCACCAGCTTGCCGATCTGCTCATGCAGGCTTTTCCGGCCACCGTCCGAGCCCAGGACAGCGAAGAGACCCAGGAGGACACGACATGAACGAGCAGACTGTGCGCCAGGCGAATGCGGTGGCGCATTTCGACATCAGCGGCCCGGACGACGCGGGCCTGCACCGCTTCTACGGCGATCTGCTGGACTGGCAGATCAACCGCAAGGGGCCGGGGTATGCGCTGGTGCAGACGCCCGGCGGGCTGGGCGGGGCGATCGTCGAAACCGAACAGGCCGGTGTCACCCTGGGCGTGGTGGTCCCGGACCTTGAGCAGGCGGTCCGCCGCGCGGCCGAACTGGGCGGCGCGGTCACCATGCCGCCGACCGACAACGGCTGGGTGGTCAAGGCGCAGGTCAAGGACCCGGCCGGCAACATCCTCACCCTCATCCAAGCATGAGCGGCGGCTGATCCGGGGTTGAGGAACAGCCGCCGGCTGTTCCTCAACCCCGGATCACGCCATCGGGGCCGGCAGGACCGCCGAACGGATCGGTGCGGCCCGGCCGGACACGCACTAGGCGGCTCGGCGGGCGTTCACCTGCTTCTTGAGCAGCGAGGTGGACGCGGCGGGAGTGGTGCCCTTCAGGCGCTGCTTCTCCACCGAGGTGAGGACCGTCTTCAGCGTCGCCGTCTCCTTGATCTTCGCGGTGAAGTTCACCCCGCCGTTCGCCCAGTTCAGCCAAGCGGCCAGCAGCTCGCTCTCCAGCTTGGCCTTCGACGTCTTCTTCGCGGGTTTGAGCACCTTGTACGCGGTGCCCAGGGTGGAGGCGCGGGTGACCTCGGAGAAGACCTTGCTGGCCTTGCTCACCAGGCCGAGGTAGCAGCCGAGCGTCGCGTCCGGGATCGTCCCCTTGCCCCGGCTGATCTCCGTCGCCCACTGCGCGGTGGTCAGCGTCTTCGTGGACTTGCCGCGCGTGCACACCGTGGGGGCCGCCGTCGAGGGAGTTGTCGGGGGGACGGTCACCGTCACGGTGACCGTCACCGTCGGCAGCGGGATCGGCGTCGGCACCGGATCGGCCGGGGTGGGCGATGGGGAGGGACCCGAGCTCGGCTCAGGGCTGGTTTCCGGGTCGGGCTCCTCGGACGGGTCCTCCGGGGAATCGGGGGAGTCGGGGGGAGGGGTCTGGGTGATGGGGTCGCCGGGGGCGCCCCCGGCGATCGCGGCGTTCAGGTCGAGGCGGGGGGTGGTCACGCTGCCGTAGGTGATCTGCCGGCCCGCGGTCTTCAGCGCGGCCTCCAGCGCGTCCGGGGTGCCCGGTGCCTTCTGGGCCATCAGCGCCAGGGCGCCGGTGACGAACGGGGTGGACATCGAGGTGCCGCTGTAGACCTGGTGGCCGCCGCCCGGCACCGCGGAGTCGATCTCCAGGCCGGGGGCGAAGAGGTCGAGCACGGAGCCGTAGTTGGACCAGTAGGGGATGTTGTCGTCGTCACCCGTCGCGCCCACGGTCACCGCGCCGGAGAGGCAGCCGGGAGCTCCGGCGCCGGACACGCCCTCGTTCCCGGCGGCGGCCACCACGGCCACGCCCTTGGCGCGAAGGTCGTCGATCCTGCTCTTCAACGACGCCACCTCGGGCTCGGTGTCGCACGCACTCTCGTAGAGGCCGCCGCCGAGGCTGAGGTTCACCGCGGCGACGTTCCTACCGCCCTCCTTGAGCTTCGCGACGTGCTCAAGGGCGAGCAGGATGGTGGACTCGAACGCGCTCAGGCAGGCCCCGCCCGCCTCGTCGCAGTCGTTGAACCTGCTGAAGACCTGGATCGCCACGATGTCCGCGTCGGGGGCGACGGCGTGGGCGATGCCCGCCACGTGGGTGCCGTGGTCGCAGAGGTTGACCTGCTCGTGGACGCAGGCGGGGGTCTCGGCGTCGGCGGATCCGGGGTCGCTCGTCTGCCCGTTCGGGCACAGGGACTGCGCGCCCTCGTCCGTCGCGGAGAAGCAGGCCTGCTCCACGACCCTGCCCCCGAAGTCGGGGTGGTCGGCGTCGATCCCGGTGTCGATGATCGCGATCGTCTGGCCCGCCCCCTTGATCCCGGCGGCGTGCGCCTTGTCCGCGCCGACCACCTGCAGGCTGGAGGCCAGCGAGCCCAGCGAACCCAGTGAGGCGGGGGAGTAGGTGCGGTCGCGGCGGATGGACAGGACGCGCGGGTCCTCGGCCAGCTTGGCGAGCGACTCGCCGCTGCCCTCGACCACGATGAACGAGGTGTCGGAGGGTTCGAGGACGACCTGGGCATCGGGTAGCCGCTCCGCCTCCCCGGCCACCGGCGCCGCCTCCTCGGGGGCCGCCAGTTCGACGATCACCCGGGTCCCGTCGCTCTCCGAGGCGAGCCCCGCCTCCAGCTTCGGCTGGGGTTCGCCGTCACCAGGCTGAGGCTCGCCGTCACCGGGCGGGGTCTCGCCGTCACCGGGCGGGGTCTCGCCGTCGGCGGGCGGGGCCGGTACGTCGGCGGGCGCGGTCTCATCCGGGCCGGGGGATGGACTCGCGGAGGCGCTTGGGGGAGCCGGAGGGCTCTCGGCGAGGGCGGGTACCGCAGGTGCGATGGTGAGAACCAACGCCATGGCCACTAGGGCTCGAACTCGCACACGTCCTCCGGGGGGATCAAAGGGCGTTTCGGAGTCTAAGCAGCCATATGCGCCGAGTGAATACTTTGCCCCGGATTTTGAGGATCTTCTCAGAAACTGCTCGACCCCCCGCGGCGTGACGCACACGGAGGGTCGAGTGATTGGGATATTACTTGAGACCGTTGGACATGGCGGTGATGAGCTCACCGTTCGCGGTGTCGCCGCTGGTCTCCCAGAAGAACGCACCGCCCAGGCCCTGGTTCTTGGCGTAGGTCATCTTGCCGGTGATGGTGGCGGGGGTGTCGTAGCCCCACCACTGGCCGTTGCAGAAGCCGTAGGCGGTGCCGGCGACGGTGCCGGTGGCCGGGCACTTGGTCTTGAGGACCTTGTAGTCCTCGTTGCCCTGCTCGTAGGTGCCGGGGGCGGGACCGGTGGCGGTGCCGCCGGGGGCCGCCTGGGTCACGCCGGTCCAGCCGCGACCGTAGAAGCCGATGCCGAGCATGAGCTTGTTGGCGGGCACGCCCTTGCCCTTCAGCTTCTGGATGGCGGCGTCGGAGTAGAAGCCGGGCTTCGTGGGGTTGGGGAGGGCGGTGAGGGGCGAGTGCGGAGCCGTCGGACCCTGGGCGTCCCAGGCGCCGAAGAAGTCGTAGGTCATCGGCATGAGCCAGTTGAGATTCGAGACCGCGCCGGCGTAGTCGGCGACGTCCATCTTGCCGCCGGTGGAGCCGTCGGCGGTGATGGCCGCCGTGACCAGGTTGCCGGTGCCGAACTTGGCCCGCAGCGCGGAGATCACGTTCTTGAACGCGTTCGGGCCGCTGTTGTCACAGGTGAGACCGCAGGAGTTGGGGTACTCCCAGTCGATGTCGATGCCGTCGAACACGTCCGCCCAGCGCGGGTCCTCGACCAGATTGTAGCAGGAGTCGGCGAACGCGGTCGGGTTGGCCGCGGCCTGGGTGAAGCCGCCGGACCAGGTCCAGCCGCCGAAGGACCAGATGACCTTGATGTTCGGGTACGCCTTCTTCAGCTTGCGGAGCTGGTTGAAGTTGCCGCGCAGCGGCTGGTCCCAGGTGTCGGCCACGCCGTCGACGCTCTGGTCTGCGGTGTATGCCTTGTCGTAGTCGGCGTAGGAGTCACCGATGGTGCACCTGCCGCCGGTGGTGTTGCCGAAGGCGTACAGGATGTGCGTCAGCTTGCTCGCGGAACCGCTGGTGACCAGGTTCTTCACGTGGTAGTTGCGGCCGTAGACGCCCCACTGGGTGAAGTAGCCGATGAGCTTCTTGGCGGAGGGGTCGACGGTCGGGGTCACGGTCGGCGTGGGGGTGGGGGTCGGGGTCACCGTCGGGGTCACCGTCGGAGTCGGGGTGGGCGTCGGGTCGGGGCCGCCGGTGCCGTCGCAGGTGGCGCCGTTCAGCTTGCAGTTCAGTACGCCGGACACCCCGCCGGGCGCGCCGTTGAAGCCGAAGCTCACCGAGGCACCCGCCGCCAGCGCGCCGTTCCACGACTTGTTGACGAAGGTGTAGTGGTTCCCGCTCTTGGTCATGTCCGCGTCCCACGCCGAGCTGATCGACTTGCCGGCGGGGAGGTCGAATTCGACCCGCCAACTCGTCAGCGCGCTCGTGCCGGCCTTGACGATGACCTTGCCCTCGAAGCCGGAGCCCCAGTCGGAGGCGGTCGAGTACGTCGCGGTTGCGGGTGTGGCGGCCGTCGCGTTGCCGATCCCCAGGGGAACCAGCAGCGCCGCCGCTGCGATGAAGGAGCCGATGGTAATTCGTCGCAAGGGTCGCTCCAGGTCAGAGAGTGCCAAGCCCCCGTACTCATAGGAAAGTTTCCTATTAGTTTCCTGAGCGTAGGTTCTCCTTCGCCGGCGGTCAATGCCTCGGTCATGGATATAAGGCCGATTTAAGGTTTTGGGGGAAGCGGGTGGAGGCAGGGAGGCGAAAACGCGGAAAGGGCCGGTCACGCGGTCGCGTGACCGGCCCTCTGCGGTCCGGTTCCCGGGGAGGCCGTTCCGAAGGGGCGGCGCCCGAACGTCGCCGTCGCCTCACCGGTCAAGAGACAGGTCAGGGAGCCGATCGCCGGGGTACCGAGCCTCGATCAGGCCGGTTCGGCCTCCTCGCGCTCCTCCGGCTCGTCGGCGGGCGAATCGGTCGCGGCACGCCTCCCCGGTTGCTCCCGTACGACCTCCACCGCGCGCTCGTCCGCTGCGGGCTCCACAGCGGGCTCCACAGTGGACTCCACGGTGGACTCAGGCGCGCCGGGGTGGCGCAGCCAGAGGGCGCCCAGCGGCGGGACGCGCAGCGTGGTGGAGTACGGCAGGCCGTGGCGCTGCTCCTCGACGGCCTCGGCGGAGCCGAGGTTGCCCACGCCGCTGCCCCCGTAGTCGTAGGCGTCGGTGTTGAGCACCTCCTCCCACGAGCCGGGGAAGGGCAGGCCGAGGCGGTAGTTCTCGTGCGGGGCGCCGGAGAAGTTGGCCACGCAGGCCACCGCCGAGCCGTCCTCGGCGTAGCGGAGGAAGGAGAACACGTTGCCCAGCGCGTCGTCGGCGTCGATCCAGCGGAACCCTTCGGGGGAGGCGTCCACGCTCCACAGGGCGGGAGAGTCCTTGTAGACCCGGTTGAGGTCGCGGACCAGCCGCTGCACCCCCCTGTGCCCGTCGAAGTCAAGCACCCACCAGTCGAGCCCGCGCTCCTCCGACCACTCCGAGCCCTGGCCGAACTCGCCGCCCATGAACAGCAACTGCTTGCCGGGGTGGGCCCACATGAAGGCGAACAGCGCGCGCAGGTTCGCGAACCGCTGCCACTCGTCGCCGGGCATCTTGCCGAGCAGCGACCCCTTGCCGTGCACCACCTCGTCGTGCGACAGCGGCAGCACGAAGTTCTCCGAGTACGCGTACATCAGCGAGAACGTCATCTGGTGGTGGTGGTACTGGCGGAAGATCGGCTCGTGCCTGAGGTAGGCGAGCGTGTCGTGCATCCAGCCCATGTTCCACTTGAAGCCGAAGCCGAGCCCGCCCAGGTGCACAGGACGTGAGACGCCCGGCCACGCGGTCGACTCCTCGGCGACGGTGACGATGCCCGGCGCCTCGCGGTAGGCGACCGCGTTCATCTCCTTGAGGAACTCGACCGCGTCGAGGTTCTCCCTGCCGCCGTACTCGTTCGGCGTCCACTCGCCCTCGCGCCGCGAGTAGTCGAGGTAGAGCATCGAGGCCACCGCGTCGACGCGCAGCCCGTCGACGTGGAACTCGCGCAGCCAGTACACCGCGTTGGCGACCAGGAAGTTGCGCACCTCCCTGCGGCCGAAGTCGAAGATGTAGGTGCCCCACTCGGGGTGCTCGCCCCGCGCGGGGTCGGCGTGTTCGTACAGCGGGGTGCCGTCGAACCTGGCCAGCGCCCAGTCGTCCATCGGGAAGTGTGCGGGCACCCAGTCGACCAGCACCCCGATGCCCGCCTCGTGCAGGCTGTCGACCAGGTGACGGAAGTCGTCGGGGGAGCCGAAACGGGCGGTCGGCGCGTAGTAGGACGTCACCTGGTAGCCCCAGGAACCGCCGAACGGATGCTCGGCCACCGGCATGAACTCCACGTGCGTGAACCCCATGTCCACCACGTAGTCGACCAGCTCGACGGCCAGCTCCCGGTACGACAGGCCGGGGCGCCAGGAGCCGAGGTGTACCTCGTAGACGCTCATCGGCTCCCGCACCGCGACGCTGTCTGCGCGGCGCCGCATCCACTCCTCGTCCCGCCAGGTGTACTCCGACTTCTCGATCACCGACGCGGTCGCGGGCGGCATCTCGGTACGCCGGGCCATCGGGTCGGCCTTGGCCCGCCAGATCCCGTCCGAGCCGAGGATGCCGAACTTGTAACGGTCGCCGGGGCCGAGACCGGGGATGAACAGCTCCCACACACCCGACCTGCCGAGCGAGCGCATGGGGTACGCGGTGCCGTCCCAGTGGTTGAAGTCGCCGATGACCCGGACACCATGGGCGTTGGGCGCCCACACGGCGAAGGCCGTGCCCTCGGTGTCCTCGTGCCGCATGACCCGTGCGCCGAGGGTCTCCCAGAGCCGCTCGTGGCGCCCCTCGCCGATGAGGTGCAGATCCATCTCGCCCAGCGTGGGCCAGTGCCGGTAGGGGTCGTCCGTCTCGTAGGGCTCGGCATCGGGGTAGGCGATCCGGAGCCGGTAGTCGGGGATCTTGTCGAGGCCGGGGATCGTCACCGCGAAAACGCCGTGGGCCACGTGCCTCATGTCGTGGGCCCTGTCGTCGACGAGGGCCTGGACCTTCTGCGCCAGCGGGCGCAGCGTTCGTATCGTCACGCCCTCGGGACCCTGGTGCGCCCCGAGGATCGAGTGCGGGTCATGGTGCGCTCCGCCCGCGAGCCGGTCCAGATCCAAGTGCGCGTTCATGACTCACTCCCGTAGATCGATAGCCCCTACCTTGCCCTACCCGGGTCTCTCAACCCATGCCCTTGTCCACTATCACCATGCGTGCTGGGAAAAGGTGCAGATCTGAGTGAGAGAAAAGTGACGATTATCGGTTATATGGGGCATACCGGAACGCCCTCCACCGGCGGTGCCGGGCATCCGGGCCGGGCGAGGCGCCCGGCCC
>NZ_JBEXGU010000073.1:0-42737 GCF_040607515.1 Streptosporangium sp. NPDC005286
GTGCTCGCGGCCACCGCGAGCACGATCAGGCACATATAAGGGCAGCGAGCGTTTCCCACGAGAAGAGCCGGTCGTGACCGCCCGATGTGCGGGTACGGCTAGCGGACGACGATGAAGTCCGATGCCCGGCGGGGGGCGCGGTCGCGGGGTGGGGCCGCGGGGTGGCCGATGGCGACGGCCCCCATCGGGTCCCAGTCGGCGGGCAGGTCGAGGACCTCGCGGACGACGTCGCGGCAGAACATGGTGGAGGAGACCCACGCGGAGCCCAGCCCCTCCACCGCGAGCTGGACGAGGAGGTTCTGCACCCCCGCGCCGGCCGCGACCACGAACATCTCCCGCTCGGCGGTGTTGCGCCGGTCGTCGCGGTAGGTGTGCGAGCCGTCCATGACCAGGCAGGGCACCGCCAGGTACGGGGCCGCGCGCAGCACGTCGCCCCGCCTGACCCGCCTGGCGATCGACTCCGCAGAGAAGCCGTCGCCGCGCAGGTCGGCGATCCAGGCCTCGCGCATGGCGTCGAGCAGCTTCTCCCGGGCCCCCGCCGACTCCAGCAGGACGAACCGCCACGGGGTCGTGTGGTGCGGGGCGGGCGCGGCGATCGCGGCGTCGACGGCCCTGCGGACCTTGGCGCCGTCCACGGGTTCCGCGGAGAACTCCCGGATGGTTCTGCGGGCGAAGACCACGTCGCGCGAGCCGTACCGGAACATGTCGTCGGCGGACGGGCGGACCAGCTCGCGGATGCCCGGCCCGTCGTCCTCGGTGGTGTACTCGGGCAGGCCCCTGATCACCGCCACCGGGGTCTGCGCGACCTTCCCCTTGACCAGGTCTCCGGCCGCGGCGAACTCGTCGGCGACGGCGGTCAGGGTGACCTCTAGCGCGTTGCCGTAGTCGTCGGACATGCCCCGGTAGTCGAGAGAGGGAGTCACCCCGGCGACGCCGACGGCCATGTCGGTCTGGCCGTTGCGCCACGGGCGGCCGAAGGTGTCGGAGATGATCACACCGACCGACACGCCGAGCAGTTCCGCGACGCGCGCCCTGATGGCCGAGGCGGAGGCGTCCGGGTCGACGGGCAGCAGGACCACCGTGTCCGGCCGGGTGTTGGAGGCGTCGACCCCGGCGGCGGCCATGACGAACCCGTGCCTCGTCTCGGCGATCACGGTCTCACCCCTGCGGGCGACCACCCGCCTCGTCTCCGCGCCGACCGCCTCGGCACGGGGCATACCGTGCAGGACCCGGCCTTCGGCCTTGCTTGAGATCTTGGAGGTGACCACGAGGATGTCGCCGTCACGCAGGTCGGGCAGAGCCGTGGCGATCAGCTCCCCGACGTCGTCGCCCTCGTGGACCTCGGGTATGCCGGGAACGGCGAAGATCTCCACCCTGACGTCGGCGGGATTCCGCTGCCCACGCCTGATCCGGCTCATCGCGAGCCCTCCTCGCGAGTGGCGGAGGACGCGAGCCGGGTGGCCATGTCCAGGGCCGCGCGGGCGATGGCGGCGGCGGCCTCGACGTCGTGCATGATCAGCGGGCGGGCCTCGACGTCGACGCCGGCGAGGGCCACTCCGGCGTCCTCCTCCGCGACCAGCCAGCCGTTCACCAGCGGCGACCCGTACAGCTCCAGGACCGCCTGCGCGGTGGTCTGCACGCCGATCGCGGTCAGGCAGGCGTCGGCCATGCCGCGGACCGGGGCGCCGCCGACGATGGGGGAGACGCCGATGACCGTCTTGCTCTCCAGGGCCTCTCGGATGCCCTTGATCTGCAGGATCGTGCCGATGCTGACGACCGGGTTGGACGGCGGGAGGATGACGACGTCGGCGGCGGCGATGGCCTCCAGCACGCCGGGGGCGGGGGAGGCCTGGTCGGCGCCGACCAGGATGATCTGCTCGGCGGGAACCGAGGCGCGCAGCCGCACCCACCACTCCTGGAAGTGGATGGCGCGGCGGCCCTGCTCGTCGGTGATGACCACGTGGGTCTCGGTCCGGTCGTCGCTCATCGGGATCAGGCGCACGCCCGGCTGCCAGCGCTGGCACAGTGCCTCGGTGACCGCCGACAGCGGGTATCCGGCGTCGAGCATCTGGGTGCGCACGATGTGGGTGGCGAAGTCGCGGTCGCCGAGGCCGAACCACTGCGGCTCGACGCCGTAGGCGGCCAGTTCCTCCTTGACGACGTGCGACTCCTGCCGTCGTCCCCAGCCCTGTTCCTCGTCGATGCCGCCGCCCAGGGTGTACATCACGGTATCGAGGTCGGGGCAGACCCGCAGGCCGTAGAGACTGATGTCGTCACCGGTGTTGCCGATGACGGTGATCTCGGAGTCGGGGGCGGCGGTGAGAAGACCCCGCAGGAAGCGGGCACCACCGATTCCGCCGGCGAGGGACACGATGCGCATGCCGTCCAGTGTTCCACTAGGTCGTTACGGATGTCGGCGGGGTGCCGGAGAGGGGGGACGCAGTCTTTTCATGATCGTTATGAGGGCTGTCCGTGCTGGCAGAATCGCCTAACCTGATGCCCGAATTATGGACATATAAGGTGCAATGGAGCACTTACGAGGTTGGTGGGCTTCCTGGGACTACCAACAGCAAAGTCAGCCATGTGCAAAACTGGCCCGGGTTTACCTAAAGACCCTATGGGGGTAGTTGTGATCAATGTCGAGGCGGGCCGGCTCCGGGAACCGGCGGCGTGGCTCATGGTAGCCGTCGCGTCCGCGAGCGTTCTCGTCGGCATCGAACGCCTGCTGTTCGGTGGATCGTCCTTCGCCGTGCGCGCGACGGGCTACCTGGGTCAGCTCACCTCGCCGACAACCGCCGCGCTGCTCGTCGGCGCCGTGCTGCTGGCCACCCACCTCGGTCCGGTGATCGAGCGGTTGAAGCCGATGGCCCTCGTGGCGGCCGGCGTGCTCGGGCTCTCCGTGCTCTTCGGCGCGGTCAGCCTGCTCACCGCGCTGTTCGGCGGTGCGACGGACCTCCAGGAGAAGATCGAAATCCTCCTCGTCCACCTGCCCGCCCTCGCGCTGACCGCGGTCGCACTGCTCTACGTGCTGCCGAAGGCGGTCCCCGCCGGTTCGCGCGCCGGGGCCCTCCGCGCCGAGGGCGGCTTCGGCCGCCCCGCCGAGCGCCCCCGGGAGCAGGGGTACGCCTACCCCCAGCAGCCCGTTCCCGCGCAGGGGCCGGTTCCCTTCCAGGACCACCCGCAGGGGCAGGGCGGGTACCCCCAGGGCCAGATGGCGCAGCAGGGTGTCCACCACCCGCAGGATCAGGCTCCGCTGGGCGGCCACGGTTACCCGCAGGAGGCGCCGCCCGCCCAGGTCCCGCAGCCCCCGCAGAACCTCCCCGCGCTTCCGCCCGCGCCCGCGCACGTCTCCGAGGGGTACGGGCAGCAGGCGGCCTCCTACGCGCCGTCCGCGCCGCAGGCGGGCGACGGGCACCCCCAGCCTCCCTACCCGTCGCTCGTCGAGAGCCAGCCGTACGCTCCCCCGTCCGGCGCCTACCCGCAGCCCCCCCAGCAGCCGGAGCCGCAGGGGCAGGGGTACGCGCAGTCCGTGCCGCAGCCGCCGCAGTCGCCACAGCCCGTCTCCCAGCCCGTCGCGCAGACCGGGGGCTACACCCCGAGCCCGTACGTCGCGGCCGACGTCCAGCCCCCGGCCCCGGCCAAGCCGTACGAGCCGCCGGCCGCCGCCTATGACCCGCCGGCCGCCGCCTATGACCCGCCGGCCGCCGCCTATGACCCGCCGGTCTACGCCGCTCCGGTGGATCAGCAGCCCCAGACGGAACCCCGGCTGCCGAGCTATCCGCAGTTCCCCGACTCCGCGGCGTACGGGCAGCCCGAGCCGCAGGGCTTCGGCCAGCAGCCGGACTCTCCGGCGTACGGTCAGGAGTCGCAGCCGGTGAGTTCCGGGCGGCACTCCAGCCCGAGGCTGCCGAGCTATCCGCAGTTCCCCGACTCCCCGGCGTACGGGCAGCCGGAACCGCAGGGCTTCGGCCAGCAGGCCGACTCCTCGGCGTACGGCCTCCGCTCGGAGCAGCGGCAGCCGGACTACGGGCAGACCGGTCCTCCCGGGTACGGGCAGCCCGAGCCGCAGGGCTTCGGCCAGCAGCCGGACTCTCCGGCGTACGGTCAGGAGTCGCAGCCCGCGGGCTCCGGCTGGCGCTCGGAGTCGCAGGCGCCGGGCTACCCGCAGTCCGAGCCGCAGGGCTTCGGGCAGCAGGACTCGCAGCCGTCCGGCTACGGTCACCAGCCCGAGCAGCAGGCCCCCGCGCCCTACCCGCCGGTCGACGGCCGCCAGGGCCAGGCGTTCGACGGCCAGGCGCAGTCCTTCCCGCAGCCTCCGGAGAACTACGGCCAGCCGTTCAGCGGTTACTCGGGCGCGGAGTTCGCCCGGCCGGCCGAGCCGGGCCCGCAGTATTCCGCGCCCGACCCGGTGGACCTCAGGTCACAGCAGATGGCCCAGGCGTACCAGCAGGCGGAGAGCTACCAGCAGCAGGCCCAGGGCACCGAGCCGCAGCTTCGCGTCCCCGAGTACGGCTCCTCCGGCTACGACGGCCCGTTCGGGCATCCGCAGCAGGCGTCCCAGGCCCCTCAGGTTCCGCAGAACCCCCCGGCCCCGCAGGCCCCGTACCAGCCTCAGGGCGGCGGTCACCAGTGGGACCCGCGCTCGGAGGCGACGCTCAGGTTCGACCCGAGCACCTACTCCGGAGACCCGCTGAGCGACCCCGCGCTCGCCGTCAGGACGTGGGACTCGCAGCCGATAGACCCCACCGCGATCTACAAGCCCGAACAACGCCCAGGTCAGGGCATGGATTAGGAAAGCCCGGCTAGAGAGAGGGTGGGCCCCGGTCAGGATCAGAACATGTCCTGGTACGGTTCCGACCGCCGAGAGCACTGAGCCCCTGGCGATCGCGGCGATCACCTGGTGCAATTGCCGTCGTGGCAGGCACACGACCCACAACCGGGGAGAGCAGGTCTTTCCCCGGATACCAGCATGCCGCTTGACGCCACACCGGGCACGCGCGTGTAATTACACACGTGTTGTTACGCCTTTCTCTGGGTGGGTAAGGGGGAGGCGTTCATAGGGGGGCTCCATTTGCGGGCGTGCGGCAGGGAGGTGTGCAGTGGCCGACCTGGTCATCGCACAGGAGAGCATCGCTGAAGAGCAGCTTGGCTGGCAGGAGCGCGCCTTGTGCGCGCAGACCGACCCGGAGGCGTTCTTCCCGGAGAAGGGAGGCTCCACCCGCGAGGCCAAGAAGGTTTGCCGCTCCTGCGAGGTGCGTGCCGAGTGTCTTGAGTACGCGCTGGAACACGACGAGCGGTTTGGAATCTGGGGTGGACTGTCGGAGCGGGAGCGACGGCGGATCAAGCGTGAGGCGGTCTGAGCCGTCCGGGAAGCGGACGGCTGGAAGGCTTGGGCACGCCGAGGTCCGGACGGTCTGGAAATCCAACCACTGAAGAAACGCCGAAGAAGTTCGAGTGGTCTGACAGGAAGCATGTGACGCCCCTCGGGGCGCTTGATGAATATGTCCATGGGGTCACGTGACCGTCGGTCACGTGACCCTTTTCTCATGCGCGCGCCCAGGTGTACGACATAGTCAGACATAGGGTGCCGTATCGTTGTCGCGCCGATCACCAACACCTCCTGAACACGGGACGTATGTCCATCACCGACTCCCAGCGCCCCCATCGCCCCCACCACACGGTCACCGCGATCGTCGTCTCCCACGACGGCTCCCGCTGGCTGGGGGAGACCCTGGAAGCCCTGCTCCGGCAGACCCGTCCCGTGGACCGGGTCGTCGGGGTCGACAACGGCAGCAGGGACGGCAGCGCCGCGCTGCTGACCGGAGCCCTCGGCTCCAGAGCTGTGCTCACCCTGCCGCGCTCGACCGGTTTCGGCGAGGCCGTCGCCGAGGTACTCGACAGGCTCGGCCCCGGCGGGGGGCAGGAGTGGATCTGGCTGCTGCACGACGACTGCGCGCCGGACGTCGATGCCCTGCGGATCCTGCTGGAGGCCGCCGAGGCGGATTCCAAGACGGCGGTGCTCGGCCCCAAGCTCCGGGACTGGCTGGACCGGCGGATCCTGCTGGAGGTCGGCGTCACCGTCGACCGCACCGGCCGCAGGAACACCGGGCTGGAGGCCCGTGAGTTCGACCAGGGGCAGTACGACGGGATCAGGGACGTGCTCTCGGTCTCGACCGCGGGCATGCTGATCCGCAGGGATGTCTGGGACGAGGTCGGCGGTCTCGATCCGGCCCTGCCGCTCTTCCGTGACGACCTCGACCTGTGCTGGCGGGTCAGGGCCGTCGGATACCGCGTGCAGAACGTCACCCGGGCGGTCGCCTGGCACGCCGAGGCCGCCGCCAGGCGGCGTCGCCGGATCACCGCCAGCGGTGACCACCCCCGCCGCCTGGACCGGCGTAACGCCCTCTTCGTCGTCATGGCGAATCTGCCGCTGAGACCGCTGCTGTGGGCGCTGGTACGCAACGCGTTCGGCTCCATCTTCCGTACGGTGCTGTTCCTGGTGGCCAAGCAGCCCGCCAACGCGCTGGACGAGTTCCTCGCGTTCGGCTCGGTGTTCGGCCATCCCATTCGGATGATCAAGGCTCGGCGGGTGCGGGCCAAGGGGCGTAGGCAGGGGTACGCGGCGATCAGCCGCTTGCTCACCCCACCCGGTGCAGGCTACCGGCGGCTCGTCGACCGGGCCCAGAACTACCTGGCCGGGGGCGGGTTCGTGGAATCCGAGGGGCGCCACCACGCGATGACCGCCTCGCCGCATCCGCAGCAGGAGGACGGCGAGGAACTGCTCACCGACGCCGGCGTGATGCAGCGTGTCTTCGGCAACCCGGGTGTCCTGCTCTTCCTGGCGCTCGCCCTGGTCACGCTGATCGCCGAGCGTGCCCTGACCGGCGGCGCCAGGCTGGGCGGCGGCGCGCTCGTCCCGGTGATCGGCGGGGCCTCCGACCTGTGGGATCTCTACCGTGAGAGCCACCACCAGACGGGCCTGGGCACCGACGCGTGGGCTCCGCCGTACGTGGCGGTGCTGGCCGTGCTCTCCACGGTGCTGTTCGGCAAGACGTGGCTCGCGGTCTCGCTGCTGCTGCTCGGCTGCGTGCCGCTGGCGGGGATCTCCGCGTACGCGGCCACCCGGTCGATGATCCCGGGCCGCTGGACCCGGGTCTGGCTGGCCTCCTCCTACGCCCTCCTGCCGGTGGCCACCGGCGCGGTCGCCGCGGGCCGGCTCGGCACCGCGGTGGTCTTCGTGCTGCTTCCCGTCTACGCGGCGCTCGCCACCACGGTGCTCGCCGGGGAGCGGCGCCGTGCCCGCCGCGCCGCCTGGGGCCTGGGGCTCCTGCTGGCCGTCGGCACCGCCTTCGCCCCGCTGGTCTACCCGCTGACCGCTATCCTCGGCGCGCTGGCGGCGCTGGCCTTCCCGCGCCGGGGCGTCGCCGTCTCGATGCTCGTGGCGTTCGCCGTGCCCGTGGTCCTGCTGTTCCCCTGGCTGGCCCAGCTGGTCGCGGATCCCAAGCGGCTGCTGCTGGAGGCCGGGCTGCACCAGCCCGCGCTGGTCGACCCCGGACTGCCCGCGCAGTCGTTGCTGCTGCTCAGCCCGGGCGGGCCCGGCATGCCGCCACTCTGGGTGACCGGTGGTCTCATCGCCGCCTGCCTGCTCGCGCTGCTGATGCGCCGCAACCGGATGGTCATCGCGGTCGGCTGGGGCGTCGCCCTCTTCGGTGTGCTGGTGGCCATCCTGGTCAGCAGGACCTCCGTCACCTCGATCAACGGCGATGTCGAGGCCCCCGCGTGGCCTGGTGTGCCGCTGGCCTTCGCGGCCACCGGCATGCTCGTGGTGGCCGCGCTCACCGCCGACCGGGTCGTGGAGTTCCGGGCGGCCGGCGGGCTGCGCAGGCTCGCCGCGTTCGGGGTCGTGCTGGTCGCGTTCTCCACGCCGCTGCTCGCCGCGGGCATGTGGATCGTCGAGGGCGTGAACGGCCCGATCCGCGGAACCGTACGCGACGTCATGCCCGCCCTCGCGGCGGTCAACTCCGCCGGTGGCGAGCGGACCCTGCTGCTGCGCACCTCGCCGAACGGTCTGCTCTTCACGGTGCTGCGCGGGCGTACCCCGGTGATCGGCGAGGCCGACATCCCCGTGCCCGAGGGTCCCAGGGAGCGGGTCCGCGTCGCCACGGCCGGGCTGGTGTCCGGCAGGGGCGGCGACGACGCCCGGGTGCTGGCGGCGCACGGTGTCCGGTTCGTCGTGGTGACCGCGCCCGTCGACGCGGCGATCAGCGCCGCCCTCGACTCGCAGCCCTCGCTGGCGAGGATGAGCCTGTCCCGCTCGGTCGGCGTGTGGCGGCTGACCCAGCCGATCGCCGTTCCCGTCACCCCGCCCGGCGACCCCTGGCACAGCCGCTGGCTGTGGATTCAGGCCGCGCTGGTGCTGGTCGTCCTGGTGCTGGCCGCGCCCGGCTCGCGTACCGAGTCCGACCAGCCCGCCGCCCCACAGGACCTGCCCGAGTCCCGTAGAGAGCTGGCCCCCCGGTGAAATCCCTGATCGAGAACCGGTTCAGTCTGCTGGTGCTGGTCTTGGTGGCCCTGCTCGCCCTGTACGGGGTGGCCTCCGCCACCCAGCCGCAGGCGGTCGCCACCCCCGCGCCACAGGTTCAGAAGGTTCCCGTCGCTTCGGTGACGACGGTCTGCCCATCGCCCGGCGACACCTCCGTCGCCGTGGTGGCGCCGCCGGGCAGCCGGGCGCAGGGGGTCGCGGCACTGGTCACCGGCGACAAGACCCTCGCCACCCTCGACACTCCCGGCCGTCTCTGGCATGAGAAGGTCCCCGCCTCGTCGCCGCCCCTTGTCATCACGGCCACCGGGAGCATGGCGGCGGGCCTGGAGGTGGCGCAGACCCGCAAGGAGAAGTCGGGCAGGCAGCGAGGGCTGGCCGGGGTGCGCTGCACCGAGCCGGTGGCGAGCACCTGGCTGGTCGGCCCGGGACCGGCCGCGGCCGAGGTCACGCTCTACCTGACCAACGCCGACCTCGCCCCGGCCATCGCGGAGATCATGGTCTATTCGGGCGAGGGTCCCGTGGTCGCCGACAGCGGTGGTGTGTTCACCCTGAAACCCGGCGAGAACCGTTCGATCAAGGTCGGGGATCTCGCGCCCACGGCGCTCGTCCTGGCGATCCAGGTGCGCACCAGCTCCGGGCGGGTCACCGCCGCGGCCAGAGCGATCATGAACGGCGGGCGCGGCGTCGACTGGTTGCCCGTCTCCGCGGCCCCCGCCACCCGCGTCGTCGTGCCGGGCATCCCCGGCGGCGGCGGGAAACGCGAGCTGCTCGTCGCCTCCGACGCCGAGGTCGACACGCTGGTCGAGGTCAGGGCGCTCACCCCCGACGGGACGTACGCGCTCAAGGGCCGCGAGCTCGTCGAGGTGCCCGCCGGTTCCGTCGCCACCCTCGACCTGTCCACCGGGATCGGCGGCCAGCCGTCCGCGCTGGTGCTCACCTCGGAGACCCCGATCGTCGCGGGACTCGTCGCCACCGGCACCGGGGCGAAGGTCGACGTGGCCTTCACCGCCGGGGCGGACCCCGTCGACCTGGGAGGCGTCGTCGCCGACAACCGTACGGGAGGCAAGGTGACCTCCCGGCTGCTGCTGACCGCGCCGGACACCGCGGGCAAGGTGAGCGTGCAGGTGGTTCCGCGCAAGGGCGATCCGGGTGAGCCGTTCCAGGTGGACATCTCCGCCTCGCGTACCAAGCAGGTCAAACTGCCCAAGGTGGACGGAGCCTTCGCGGTGGTCGTGCAGCCGATGCCCGGCTCGGGGCCGGTCTACGGCGGGCGCGTCATGGACGAGCGGCTCAAGGGCGGGTTGGCGCTGACCGTGCAGCCACTGGCCGCGGCCCGGATGTGGGCGCTGATCCCGCCGATCGCGGAGTCCGCCGCGACGGTCCTGCCCTGAGAGGCGGTTTGGACGGGTCAGTCGTGGTCGTCGAAGCCGGGGTCGATCGATTCTGGAGAGAGCCCGAGCAGGCCCGCGACCTGCTCGACCACCGCCTCGTGCACCATCGCGCCGAGGTGGTCACGATCGCGGGACCGGCTCTCCAGGGGGCGACGGTAAATGATCACAACGGCCGGGCGGTTCCCGTCGGCGGGCTTGGCCCGCCCGAACGGGATCGGGTCGCCGGTCAGCAGCCCGGGGCCGTCGCCCAGCTCGCTGATCGGCGGGACCTCCTCGACCGCGAACTCCACGGCCGCCAGCTGCTTGGCCCACCGGGGCTTGAGCCGGTCGACGGCGTCCAGGACGAGATCGTCGAACCGCTCACTGCGGGACTTGGCGATCGGCACGTGCGAGGGCGCGAGCGGACCGCGCAGGCCGCGGCCGTGCCTGTCGCGCCTGCGGGGAGAACGAGGTCTGCCGGGTGCCGGGCTCACGGCCCCAGCTTAGACGTGACCCGAGCGGGGGCGGGAGTGCCGGTGACGGAAGGTGTCGTATCGAGTGCGTGGGGCGGGAGTGCCGATGACGGAGGGCGGTGTGCCGAATGTGGGACCGGGGAGGCCGTGTGGCGGGAGCGCGGAGGAGGGGCGTAAGCCATACAGGCGGGTGGAAGCCGGGACACGTGTCCGAATTGTGGCGACACGCTCGTTAAGAGCGCTCAGATAGTGGCGCCCCGGACGCTTACCGGATACGGTCCCACCGTGAGCCCCGTCCGCCGCTGTTCCCGTACCGCGTGCAGTCAGCCTGCCGTTTTCACGCTCACGTACGTCTACGCCGATTCGACCGCTGTTCTCGGGCCCTTGGCGACGTACGCCGAGCCGCACTGTTACGACCTGTGTGCCGAGCACGCCGAGCGGCTCACCGCCCCCCGCGGTTGGGAGGTGGTCCGCCTGCCGACCGACGGCGCCACACCGAGTACGGACGACCTGGAGGCCCTCGCCAACGCGGTCCGCGAGGCCGCGAGACCTGCCCCCAGCGGCGGCACCGAGCCGGTCGGCCAGGGCGTCGAGGTCGGGCGCCGGGGTCATCTGCGGGTGCTCCGCTCCGCTCAGCCCCAGCGCGACCGCTGACCCTACTAGGCTGGGGAGCAAGAGCTGCTCGGATATGAGTGTGCGCCGTTATGCTCTGGCATGCTTGGGAGAGTGGTACGGCCGGTTGGCCGTGGCCTCGCCGTAGCCGGCGAGGGTTTTGGTCTCCTGAAGCGTTGAGCGTGCTCACGGTCAGGTCGCCCAGGGTTGCGGGGAGACTTTAAACGCTCGTGGAGCCGGTGTAAGACCGGGCCGCAAGGTCAGGCGGTCGGCGGTGAAGCGAGAACTCCCGCGAGGGAGAACGTTCGCGTCGTAAGGCGCGGACTGCCCGACAATGCGCTGACCAGCGCTAACTGGAAGGCAACGGCAGCGGACACGACGCAGAGGGCGGAGCTGGAGTGGGCGACCTTGTCAAGATCTTCAAAGCGTACGACGTTCGTGGCGTCGTGCCGGACGAACTCGACGAGGAGACCGCCGAGGCGGTCGGCGCGGCCTTCGTGGAAGTGACCGGGGCCGCGACCGCCGTGGTGGCACACGACATGCGCGAGTCGTCGGCGCCTCTGGCGGCGGCCTTCACCAGGGGGGCCACCTCGCGGGGGGCCGACGTGATCCACGCCGGGCTGGGCTCCACGGACCTGCTCTACTACGCGAGTGGCAGCCTCGGCCTGCCCGGGGTGATGTTCACGGCCAGCCACAACCCGGCCCGCTACAACGGCATGAAGATGTGCAGGGCCGGCGCCGTGCCGATCGGCGGAGAGACCGGGCTCATCGAGATCCGTGACCGGGCCGCCGCGATCCTGGCGTCGGGCGGCCTCGGCGGCCAGGGGGGCGGGACGGTCTCCGAGCGGGACCTGCTGCGTGGCTACGCCGACCACCTGCGCGGCCTGGTCGACCTTTCCGGCATCCGGCCGCTGCGGGTCGTGGTCGACGCGGGGAACGGGATGGGCGGGCACACGGTCCCGACGGTCTTCGAGGGGCTGCCCATCGAGCTGACCGCCCTCTACTTCGAGCTCGACGGCACCTTCCCCAACCACGAGGCCAACCCCATCGAGCCGGACAACCTGCGCGACCTGCAGAAGGCGGTGCTCGATGTGGGCGCCGACATCGGACTGGCCTTCGACGGTGACGCCGACCGTTGCTGGGTGGTCGACGAGCGTGGCGAATCGGTCTCGCCGTCCACGATCACCGCACTGGTCGCCGCCCGCGAGCTGGTCAAGCACCCCGGCGCCGTGATCATCCACAACCTGATCACCTCCAGGGGCGTTCCGGAGATCGTCACCGAACTCGGCGGCCGGCCGGTCCGCACCCGCGTGGGTCACTCGTTCATCAAGGCCGAGATGGCCGAGACCGGCGCGGTCTTCGGCGGCGAGCACTCCGCCCACTACTACTTCAGGGACTTCTGGTTCGCCGACTCCGGCATGCTGGCCGCGCTGCACGTGCTGGCCGCGCTGGGCGAGCAGGCGAAGCCACTCTCGGAGATCCTGGCCGAATACACCCGCTACGCGGCCTCAGAGGAGATCAACAGTACGGTCGCCGACCAGGCCGCGGCGACGGAGCGGGTTCGCGAGACGTTCGCCGCCCGCGACGGCGTCACCTTCGACGAGCTGGACGGCCTGACCGTCTCCGGCCCAGGATGGTGGTTCAACCTCCGTCCGTCCAACACAGAGCCGCTGCTCAGGCTGAACGCCGAGGCGGCAGACGAGATTCAGATGGCAGCGATCAGGGACGAGGTCCTTGCTGTCGTGAGGAGCTGAACGAGTGAAGATCGACGACTGGTTGCTGGAGATCCTGGCCTGCCCCAACTGCAAGTCCCCGCTGCGAGCCGAGCCCGAGGTGGACGAGCTGTCCTGCACCTCCGCCTCCTGTGGCCTGGTCTACCCGGTCCGGGACGACATCCCGGTCCTGCTGGTCGACGAGGCCCGGAAGTCGTGAACTGGGAGCCCGATCGGCTCGACGACGGGAAACAGCTGGCCGACGGTGACCCGTCGGGCATGCTGCGGGCGGTGGCCGACTCGGCCGCGCAGGTCCGCACCTCCCACCGGGTCGCCATGGAGTCGGGTCTGTCCTCACTCGCCGAGGACGGCCGGCCCCGGGCGATCGTGGTCGCCGGTGTGGGCGGTTCCGGCATCGCCGGTGACGTCCTCAACGTGGTGTGCGGCCACGGTGCCCCGCTGCCGATCGTGACGGTCAGGTCCTACCGGCTGCCCGGCTGGATCGGCGCGACCGATCTGGTGATCGCGGTGTCGCGCTCCGGCAGAGCCGAGGAGACGCTCACGGTGGCCGCCGAGGCGGTCCGCCGCGGTTGCCGCCTGCTCGCCGTCGGCGCCCCCGAGTCGCCGCTCCACGCGATCGCCAGGCAGGCGGGAGCGCCGTTCGTGCCCGTCACGGACGGCGGCCGGCCGCGTGCCTCGCTGTGGGCGCTGTCGGTCCCGCTGGTCGCCGCCGCCGCCCGGCTCGGCCTGGTCGAGGCGGGCGAGCAGGTGTTCGAGGGGGTGGCCAAGCGCCTTGAGGACCTCGCGCACCGCTGCCGCCCGACGAGCGAATCGTTCATCAATCCCGGCAAGTCGCTCGCCATGGAGATCGCCGAGACCGTGCCGATGATCTGGGGGTCCTCCCCGGTGGCGGCCGTCGCGGCCCGTTGGTGGGCCTACCAGCTCAACATGAACGGTAAATATCCGGCGATGTGGGGAGAGCTCCCCGAGGTCGACCACAACCAGGTGGCCGCCCTCGACGGCCCGCTCGCCCACCGCGACATCTTCGCCGACGAGAGCGGCAGGTCGCTCCGGCTGTTCGTGCTGCGCGACGTGGAGGAGCACTCCCGGGTCGTACGGCACCGGGAGGCGTCGGTGCGTCTGGCGGAGGATCGCGGCGTTCCGGTCACGCAGATCGCCGCCGAGGGGGAGCACCCGCTGGAGCGGCTCGCCGCGCTGATCGCACTCGGAGACTTCGCGAGTACGTACCTCGCTCTCGGGTACGGGATCGACCCGACCACTGTGTCGGCGATCACAGAAGTCAGGGCGAGGATTTCACAATAGGATCCTGTCTCATCTCTTTACCAGAACAATGAGCTGAGCGGAGGCTGCCGTGAGCGCGGGCGGCGGTACCAAGGCAATCATCGCGGCGTTGGCCGCCAATCTGTCGATCGCGGTATTCAAATTCGTGGCGGCCTTCTTCACGGGGTCGTCATCCATGCTGGCCGAGGGGGTCCACTCGGTGGCCGACTCGGGCAATCAGGCGCTGCTGCTCCTCGGCGGCAAGCGCGCGCAGCGCGCGCGCACGCCCCAGCATCCCTTCGGATACGGCAGGGAGCGCTACTTCTACGCCTTCGTGGTGGCGGTCGTGCTGTTCACCATCGGCGCGGTGTTCTCGCTCTACGAGGGCTGGCACAAGATCTCCGCTCCGGAGGAGCTCAACTCCCCGATATGGGCCTTCGGCGTGCTGACCTTCGCGATCATCGCCGAGGCGTTCTCGTTCAGGACGGCGATCGTCGAGTCCAACGCGGTCCGGGGAGACCAGTCGTGGGTGCAGTTCATCCGCCGCTCCAAGTCGCCCGAGCTGCCGGTCATCGTGCTTGAGGACCTGGGCGCGCTGTGCGGCCTGATCTTCGCGCTCTTCGGCGTGACGATGGCCGTGGTGACCGGCAACCCCGTCTGGGACGGCATCGGCACCCTGATGATCGGTGTCCTGCTGGCCATCATCGCGGTCATCCTGGCGGTCGAGACCAAGTCGCTGCTGATCGGCGAGGGGGCGGGCCCCGAGGTCGAGACACGCATCGCGCAGGCCCTGGAGAGCACGCCCGAGGTGACCCGGGTCATCCACATGCGCACGCTCCACCTGGGCCCGGAGGAGATCCTGGTCGCCGCCAAGATCGCGGTGGAGCACGACGACACGGCCGCGGAGGTGGCCCGGGGCATCGACGAGGCCGAGCAGCGCGTCCGCACCGCCGTCCCCGAGGCCCGCGTCATCTACCTGGAGCCCGACCTGGACAGATCCAGGGTCAACGGCTCAGTCTGAATCCGGACGAGACGGCTGGGGGCGCTGGAGCAGCCGCAGCGCCTTCTCCTTCTCGAAGTCCAGGGCCCTGCGGGGTGCCTGGAGACGGCCGATCCGCAGGCCCAGGTCCCGTACGGCCTGGGCGACCGCGGGCTCGCTCAGCGTTCGCAGCGCGAAGGCCAGCTCGGCGGGGGATATGTCGAACCGTTTCTCCAGCTCGACGCTCTGGGCGACGGCGGAGAGCTCCTCGGGGCCGAACCGCCGGTGCGCGCCCTGGTTCCTGATCTCCGGGAGCAGGCCGAGTGCCTCGCGGTAGCGGAGCATCCGGGGGGACATACCGAGCCTCCTGGCGGCCTCGGTGATCCGCATCGCCGCCCCCTCTCCGCAGGTTTTCGGGAAAGCTTACATTCTTGTGTCAGGTTACCCGCTCAGAAGGTGCGCGAAGGCTCCCCGGCCGCCTAAACTCGCAACCGTCGACTTTTCCGGTGGAGTGGTGAGCCCGGCCCGAGAGCGAAGCGTGATCGCGAGACGAGCGCGATCGGCGAGGGTGTGAGGCAGACGCCGCCCATCAACCAGAGGGGTAACCACACATGGACTTCAAGGTCGCCGACCTTTCCCTTGCGGCCTTCGGGCGCAGGGAGATCCAGCTCGCCGAGCACGAGATGCCGGGTCTGATGGCCGTCCGCGAGGAGTACGCCAAGGCCCAGCCGCTGGCCGGGGCGAAGATCATGGGCTCGCTGCACATGACCATCCAGACCGCCGTGCTCATCGAGACCCTGGTCGCGCTCGGTGCGGAGGTTCGCTGGGTGAGCTGCAACATCTTCTCCACCCAGGACCACGCCGCCGCCGCCGTGGTCGTCGGCCCCGAGGGCACCCCCGAGGACCCCAAGGGCGTCCCGGTCTTCGCCTGGAAGGGCGAGACGCTGGAGGAGTACTGGTGGTGCACCGAGCAGGCCCTGGCGTGGCCCGGCGGTGACGGCCCCAACATGATCCTCGACGACGGCGGCGACGCCACCCTGCTCGTCCACAAGGGCGCCGAGTACGAGAAGGCCGGCGCCGTGCCCAGCACGGGAGAGGACGACCCGGAGGAGTGGGGCATCATCCTCGACCTGCTCCGCCGCACGGTCACCGACGAGGGCCGCTGGACCCAGGTCGCCTCGCGCATCAAGGGCGTCACCGAGGAGACCACCACCGGTGTGCACCGCCTGTACGAGATGTTCAAGGCCGGTACGCTGCTCTTCCCGGCGATCAACGTCAACGACTCGGTGACCAAGTCCAAGTTCGACAACAAGTACGGCTGCCGTCACTCGGTGCTCGACGGCCTCAACCGCGCCACCGACGTGCTGATCGGCGGCAAGGTGGCGGTCATCGCCGGCTACGGCGACGTCGGCAAGGGTTGCGCCGAGGCGCTCAAGGGCCAGGGGGCCCGGGTCATCATCACCGAGATCGACCCGATCTGCGCGCTTCAGGCCGCCATGGATGGCTTCCAGGTCACCACGCTGGACGAGGTCGTCGGCATCGCCGACATCTTCGTCACCACGACCGGCAACTTCAACATCATCACGGCCGACCACATGGCCCAGATGAAGCACAACGCGATCGTGTCCAACATCGGTCACTTCGACAACGAGATCGACATGGCCGGTTTGGCCAGGATTCCCGGTATCGAGAAGACCGAGGTCAAGCCGCAGGTCCACACCTGGCGCTTCCCCGACGGCAAGCAGATCATCGTGCTCGCCGAGGGCCGCCTGATGAACCTGGGCTGCGCCACCGGTCACCCCTCGTTCGTCATGTCCAACTCCTTCACCAACCAGGTGATCGCGCAGATCGAGCTGTTCACCAAGACCGACGACTACCCGATCGGCGTCTACGTGCTGCCCAAGCACCTGGACGAGAAGGTCGCCCGCCTCCACCTCGACGCCCTGGGAGTGAAGCTCACCAAGCTCACCAAGGCCCAGGCCGAGTACATCGGCGTGGACGTCGAGGGTCCCTACAAGCCCGAGCACTACCGTTACTGACACCTGCGGTTGAGTCTCATCGGCCCCCGCGGTTTCGCGGGGGCCTTCGGGCAATCTGGCGGGCGATCTGGGGAGAGACGTGGACAGCGCTCTGGTGGCCGCGGGTGAGCGGAGGATCGGGTGGGCGGCGCGGGCGATGCCGGTGCTCACCGCCCTCGGTGAGCGGTTCGCCGCCGAGCGGCCGCTGGAGGGGCTGCGGATCGCCGCGTGCCTGCACGTCACCGCCGAGACCGCCGTGCTCATGGGCACGCTCAGGGCGGGCGGGGCTGAGATCGCCCTGGCCGCGTCGAACCCCCTGTCCACCCAGGACGACGTCGCCGAGGCGCTCCGTGACTACGGCGTCGTCGTGCACGCGCGGGCGGGGGTCACCAGGGACGTCTACTACCAGCACATCCACCAGGCGCTCGACATCGTCCCCGACATCGTCCTGGACGACGGCTGCGACCTGGTCAACATCCTGCACACCGAGCGGACCGAGCTGCTGCGGACGGTGTCCGGGGGGTGCGAGGAGACCACCACCGGCATCATCCGGCTCCGCCAGATGGCCGCGGAGGGGGCCCTGAGGTTCCCCGTGGTGGCGGTCAACGACACGCGGACGAAGCGGATGTTCGACAACCGGTACGGCACCGGCCAGTCGACCATGGACGGCATCATGCGCGCCACGAACACGCTGCTCGCGGGTAAGACCGTGGTGGTCGCCGGTTTCGGCTACTGCGGCCGGGGCGTCGCCGAGCGGGCCAGGGGCCTGGGCGCGCGGGTGGTGGTGACCGAGATCGACCCGGTCAAGGCGCTGGACGCCCTGCTGCAGGGCTACGACGTACGGTCGATGGCGGCGGCCGCCCGCGCCGGGGACGTGTTCGTCACGGTCACCGGCAACCGCGACGTGATCAGGGGCGAGCACCTGGCGGAGATGAAGGACGGCGCGATCCTCGCCAATGCCGGACACTTCGACGTCGAGATCGACGTCCGCGCCCTGGACGGCCTGGCACAGGAGATCCACCGGGGGGTACGCCCCAACACCGACGAGTACGTTCTCGCGGACGGTCGCAGGATCCTGCTGCTCGCCGAGGGCCGCCTGGTGAACCTGACGGCCGCCGAGGGGCATCCCGCCGCGGTCATGGACATGTCCTTCTCCGCGCAGGCGCTCTCGGTGGCCTGGCTGGCCCGTGAGCGGGTGCGGCTGGAGCCGGGGGTCTACGACGTGCCGGGGGAGGTCGACGTGGAGGTGGCGCGGCTCAAGCTGGCCGCGGCCGGGATCGAGACGGACGAGCTCACCCCCGAGCAGGAGGAGTATCTCCACTCGTGGCGGCTCGGCTCGTAGTCACGCCCGCACCTCGGCCCGCGATCCACGCATCACCCTGAACGGGCGAGCGGGCCGCGCAGGGGAATCCCCCCGTCGGCGACTCCGCTCACCCTGGGCGTCCCGCGTCGGATGAACGACATCGGACACCGACCGATGGCGGTCGGCCAACGGAGTCGTTCGTGAAGGGGAGCGGTTCAGAGTTCGGCCTGCATCTCCCGCATCCTGCGGATCTCGGCACTCTGGGTGACCGAGACGTCGTTGGCCAGCTCCTCGATCCGCACGTGTGAGCCGGAGGTCAGGACCTGCTCGGACATCGTGATGGCGCCCTGGTGGTGCGCGGTCATGAGCTGGAGGAAGAGCCGGTCGAAATCCTTGCCCGAGGCGGCCTTGAGCGCCTCCATCTGCTCCGGCGTGGCCATGCCGGGCATGTCGCCGTGCCCGGCATGGTGTTCGGGAACCCGCTGACCCTGCTGCTGGAGCCAGGTGGTCATGAACTGGATCTCCGGCCCCTGCGCGTCCTTGATCCGGGAGGCCAGGCCCTTCAGCTTGGTGTGCTCGGACCGGGTCGGGGCCAGGGCGGACATGTCGAGGGCCTGACGGTGGTGAACGATCATGTCCTGGACGTACTTCACGTCGGCCGCGTTGGCGGTGGGCAGGGGCACGAGCGTGGCGGCCTCGCTCGGGTCGACGGTCCTGGCGACCTCACCCGGCCTGCCCGGGGCGATCACCGGCGCCGAGGCCTGGGCCTGGGGGGCCGCGGACGGTTCCGGCTCCGAGGTGCACGCGCTGAGAGACAGTGCGGCGATCACGGCGATGAGCGCGACGCGCACCCGGCCTCCTTGGTGAATGTCCATTGACGTCCTTCCACGGCCGGAAAGCCGGGGATCTCAGCTTCCGGCCTGCCGGTTGGATCTGTCGATCCGCAGGCCGGGAACGCCCGAAGCCCGCACGCGAACACGGCACACCCTGTCCCGTCTGGAACGCCATGTCCAACGTGGCTGCCACGGAACGCCCCAACCCTAACCGGTCGGGCCGATATGACGAGAGGGGGCCCCGCACCGAAGATGCGGGGTATTTCGGGCTGTATGTCCAATGCCGCAAGACCGTAACCCCTCCCGGGGCGGTCCGTAAAGGCCGCATGTCGAAAACAGTTGCTGACACTGTGACGGCTTGCCTGACCGACCGTGCAGGATGAACGATTTAGACATTTATGCACGCTTTATCAGTGCATGTAGCTAGGAGGTTCACGAGTGTCCACCCCCTCTGGGAAGGGCCTGACCGGCCGTTTCCTGTTCGTGGCCGGGGTCGCCGTCGCCACGGTGCTGGCCGCGGTACCCGCGCAGGCCGCCGACATCCCGGCGCCCGGCGAGATCGCCAAGAGCGCGAACATCGAGCACGTCACCAACGTGCCCAAGCCCGCCAACCTGACGGACATCAACACCGACATGGCGTTCCAGGGCGACTACGCCTTCGTCGGTAACTACAGCGGCTTCTCGATCTACGACATCAAGAAGCCGAACAAGACCTCGCTGGTCAGCTCGGTGGTCTGCCCCGGCGGCCAGATGGACATGGCCATCGAGGGCGACCTGCTCTTCGCCGCGGTCGACTCCTCGCGCAACAACGACTCCTGCAACAGCGTCGGCCAGAGCGCCGCGATCAAGGAGTCGTGGGAGGGCGTCCGGATCTTCGACGTCAGCGACAAGAAGAACCCCAAGTACGTCAAGTCGGTCGAGACCAACTGTGGCTCGCACACCCTGACCCTCGTCCCCGGCAAGGGCAGGGACAAGAAGAACGTCTACGTCTACGTCTCCTCCTACAGCCCGAGCGCGTCGTTCCCGGACTGCCAGCCGCCGCACGACAAGATCTCGATCATCAAGGTGCCGCTGAAGAACCCGACGGCCGCCGAGGTCGTCGCCACGCCGGTTCTGTTCCCGGACGGTGGTAACCCCGGCGAGAGCCTGCCGTACCCCTACCGCACCTCGGCGACGAGTGGCTGCCACGACATCACCGCCTACCCGGAGAAGGACATCGCGGCCGGCGCCTGCATGGGCGAGGGCATCCTGATGGACATCTCCAACCCGGTCGACCCGAAGGTCACCGCCACGGTCCGGGACGACGAGAACTTCGCGTTCTGGCACTCGGCGACCTTCAACAACGAGGGCACCAAGGTCGTCTTCACCGACGAGCTCGGCGGCGGCAGCGCGGCCACCTGCAACGAGGCGATCGGCCCGAACCGCGGCGCCAACGCCTACTACGACATCGAGGGCGGCCAGTTCGCCTTCAAGAGTTACTTCAAGATTTCCCGCCACCAGGACGACACCGAGAACTGTGTCGCGCACAACGGCTCGCTGATCCCGGTCAAGGGCAAGGACATCATGGTCCAGGCCTGGTACCAGGGTGGCATCTCGGTCGTGGACTTCACCGACTCGGCCAACGCCAAGGAGATCGCCTTCTTCGAGCGCGGCCCCGACAGCGCCCACAGGCTCAGCGGTGGCTTCTGGTCCGCGTACTACTACAACGGCCACATCTACGGCAGCGACTTCAACCTTGGTCTTGACGTTCTGAAGATCAATGACAAGCTCACGGACAAGGCCGACAAGGTCAAGTTCAAGGACCTGAACCCGCAGACCCAGGGTTCCTACCAGCCCGACAACAAGGGTCACTGACCTCTGATGTGATGGCCACCGGGCACCCGACGGGCGCCCGGTGGCCATCACCCGTGACGGGGCGGAGCGCCGGGGCGAATCGAGAAAAGGAGGTAGAGGGTAAACTTTTTCAGGGCCTCAGTAAAGAGGTTGAATCATATTTTATTGTGACAAAGTCATGCCTTGTCGACCCGGGTGTCAGTACGGACAATTTGCTAATTTATGCATGCCTTATGTCCGTTCCAAGGAGGCACCCGAGTGTTCGCTCCACGAAGGACCGTCAGGGCGTTGGTCGTGGCGGCGACGGCCGTCGCGATGCTGGTGACCACGGTCTCCGCGCAGGCCGCCGACATTCCCCCGCCCGGCGAGGTCGTCACCAGTCCCAACGTGACGCACGTGGCCACCCTGCCCAAGCTTCCCGGCCTTGAGACCACCGTCAACAGCGACATCGCCTTCCAGGGCGACTACGCCTACGTCGGCAACTACGGCGGTTTCTCGATCTACGACATCAGGAACCCGAAGCGGGCCAAGCTGGTCAGCGGCGTGCTGTGCCCCGGTTCCCAGATGGACGTCTCCGTCTACGGCGACCTGTTGTTCGGCGCGGTCGACAACTCCCGCAGCGACGACTCCTGTAACAGCGTCGGTCAGGGCGCCGACATCAAGGAGTCGTGGGAAGGGGTTCGAATCTTCGACATCAGCGACAAGAAGAACCCCAAGTACATCAAGGCGGTGGAAACCGCCTGTGGCTCGCACACCCTGACGCTGGTTCCCGGCAAGGGCAGGGACAAGAAGAACGTCTACCTGTACGTCTCCTCCTACGCCCCGAGCGACTCGTTCCCCGACTGCCTGCCGCCGCACGACAAGATCTCGATCATCAAGGTGCCGCTGCGCAAGCCGACCGACGCGGCCGTGGTCAACACGCCGGTCGTCTTCCCCGACGGCGGCAACGAGACGCAGCCCGGCCTGCTGCGCCCGACCAGTGGCTGCCACGACATCACCGTCTACGCGGAGAAGGACATCGCGGCCGGAGCCTGCATGGGGGACGGCGTCCTGTTCGACATCTCCAACCGGGAGAACCCGGTGGTCACCGCGCGGACCACCGACCCGAACTTCGCGTTCTGGCACTCGGCGACGTTCAACAACAGGGGCACCAAGGTCATCTTCACCGACGAGCTCGGCGGCGGTGGCGCGGCCACCTGCAACGAGGCGGTCGGCCCGAACCGCGGCGCCGACGCCATCTACGACATCGTCCGCGGCAAGCTGGTCTTCAGGAGCTACTTCAAGATCGGCCGCTACCAGGCCGACACCGAGAACTGTGTCGCGCACAACGGCTCGCTGATCCCGGTCAAGGGCAGGGACATCCTGGTCCAGGCCTGGTACCAGGGCGGCGTCTCCTTCGTGGACTTCACCGACTCGGCCCGCCCGCAGGAGTTCGGCTTCTTCGAGCGCGGCCCCGAGCCAAACGGCGGGGGCGGCGGCATCTGGTCGGCGTACTACTACAACGGCTATGTCTACGCCAGCGACTTCTACCGGGGCCTGGAGGTCATCAAGATCGACGACCGCCGTACCGACCCGGCCAGGAACGTGCGCCTGGACCGGCTGAACGTGCAGACCCAGGCCTCCTACCAGGGCGGTCACTGAGCGCCCTGAAATGAGAGCGGTGCCGGGTCCGCAGGTCCGGTGAGAGGAGGGATGGCGGGTCTCCCGCCATCCCTCTTCGCCTGCCGGGCACCCGTGGCGCCGTGTTCTCGCGATTCGCCCGCAGACGGCTCGTTGGGGAAGGCGCGGCGAAGGCGATGTCTCGCCGCCCGTACGGCGTGCCTGTCCGGGGAGGTCAGGCCGGAGGGACGAAACCGCCCGGCGTGGGGCCGGGTGCCTGCTCGACGGGCCGGACCGCGGGCGGCGGGGGCGCCGGATACGGCGGCCCGGCCGGGGGAGGGAGCGGGATCCGCGGCTGTGGCGGCCGGTAGGCGGGCCGGCCGTAGGGCTCGGGGGCGGCCTCGGGAGGGGCGTACGGCCGGCCTCCGCTTCCCGGAGGCGCATAAGGCCGGGGCGACGGTGCGGTCAGGTAGGGCTGGGGCGAGGCGTGGCCGGGCCACTGCTGGGCGGGCCGGTGCGTGCCGGTCTGCTGCGCCAGGCGCGCCTGCTCGCGGCGCCGGCGTTCGGCCAGGACGGCGGTCAGGTAGGCGAACGGCGGCACGCCGGGCGGGGCCGGCGGGGACACGAAGGCCGACATCTCGGTGGCGATGCGCACCCCCATCCCGTGCTGCACGGCGGGGGCCAGATCGTGCCAGCGCATGAGGTACTGCCTCGCGGTGGCCGCGACCTGCTCGGGCAGCCGCGACAGCTCCAGCGTCGCCGCCCAGGAGGCGAGCTGCGGCGGCATGTCCAGCGGAGGCCCGTACTGCCGCGGAGCGCGCTCGGAGATCACGATGGTGCCGGAGAAGATGTCGCCGAGCCGCTTGCCCTTCTCCGAGATCAGCGAGCTGATCAGCGCGGGGGCGCCGCTGAGCATCCAGAACTCCAGGACCCCGGCCAGCCCGCGGAACAGGGCCTGCCGGAACCGCTCGGGACCGCCGTCGTCGCTGACGACCCGGAGTCCGAGGGCGAGCTTGCCCAGGCTGCGCCCGCGGGTGAGCGTCTCGAACACCACCGGGTATCCCACGATCACGAGCACGGTGAGCACGAGGTAGACCATCGTCGTCAGAGCCGGGTCGCTCAGCAGGCCCAGGCTGCCGACCAGCAGGGAGATCCCCAGCAGCATCAGGACCTGGACCGCCATGTCGATCAGCAGCGCCGCGGCCCTGCTCGGGAGCTGGGCGACACGGACCTCGACGATCACGGCCTCGCCGGTTACGACATCGGACACAATCAGCACCCTACCCGTGACTGGATAGGCTGCCCGCGTGGACATCGACGCCTTCGTCACCGCGCACCGGCCCGCCTGGGACCGCCTTGAGGATCTGGTCCGGCGGCGTGGCTCGCTGGACGGCGCGGAGGTCGACGAGCTCGTCGACCTCTACCAGCGGGTGGCCACGCACCTGTCCCTGGTCCGCTCGGCCTCGGCGGACCCGATCCTGGTGGGCCGCCTGTCGGCGCTCGTCGCCCGGGCCCGCTCGGCGGTGACCGGGGCGCACACCCCGGCCTGGCGGGAGTTCATCCGCTTCTTCACCGTCTCCTTCCCGGTGGTCGCCTACCGGGCCCGCTGGTGGTGGATGGCCACCACCGCCGCGTTCCTGCTGGTCTCCACGGTCGTCGCCGTCTGGGTGGCGAAAAACCCCGGCGTCCAGGCGGCGATCGCCACCCCGGAACAGATCACCCAGCTCGTCGAGCACGACTTCGCCGACTACTACTCGGAGAACCCGGCGACCTCCTTCGCCGGCCAGGTCTGGGTGAACAACGCCTGGGTCTCGATGCAGGTCATCATCATGTCCATCCTGCTCGGCCTGCCGATCCCGTACGTGCTGTGGGAGAACGCGGTCAACGTGGCCGTCTCCGCGGGGTTGATGGCCTCGCGCGGCAAGCTCGACATCTTCTTCGGCCTGATCACCCCGCACGGCCTGCTGGAGCTGACCGCGGTGTTCCTCGCCGCCGCCGTCGGCATGCGCCTCGGCTGGACGGTCGTGGACCCCGGTCCGCGCAGGCGCGTCGAGGCCCTGGCCGAGCAGGGCAGGGCCGTGATGAGCGTGGCACTCGGCCTGGTCGTGGTGCTGCTGATCTCCGGGCTGATCGAGGGGCTGGTCACCCCCTCGGGGCTGCCCACCTGGGCGCGGATCGGCATCGGGGTGGTCGCGGAGGCGGCCTTCCTGGCCTACGTGATCTTCTTTGGCCGCCGGGCCGTGGCCGCCGGCGAGACCGGCGACGTGGAGCGCGCCCCCGACCTCGCCCCGAGCGCCGGCTGAGCGCCCCGCCGGACGTTCCGGGCCCGCCCGGCCTCGCCGGGCCGGTGACGTGACGGTCCCCGGGCCGACGCGCCTGGCCGGAGGCCGTCAGATCCCCCGGACATCGTCGGCGGCGTCAGGGCGTCCGGGCGACCATCAGAGCCGCCCGGACGCCTTCAGCGCCAGGTAGGCGTCGGCCAGGGCGGGGGCGAGCTGCTCGGGGGCGGCGTCCACCACCTCCACGCCCTGGCGGCGCAGCAGGGCGGTGATCCGCCGCCGCCCCGCGCTCAGGTGCTCGGCCGCCGCCGCGCCGTAGACCAGCTCGGAGGTGCCGCGCCCGGCGGCCATCTCGGCCACCTGCGGGTCGGAGACGGCGGCCAGGAGCACCAGATGCCGGGCGGAGAGCTGGGGGAGCACCGGCAGCAGGCCCTCCTCCAGCGCCGCCGGGTTGAGGTCGGTCAGCACGACGACCAGGCAGCGCCGCCTGGCTCGTGACATGATCGCCGCGACCATCCCGGCCGAGTCGGCCTCGACCAGCTCGGCCTCGATCGGAGCCATGGTGTTGACCAGCGAGGACAGCAGCTCCGTACGGCTGGTGCCGGACACCCAGGCGCGCACCGCGCGGTCGTGGGCCAGGAAGTCGACCCGGTCGCCCGCGCGGGAGGCCAGCGCGGCCAGGAGCAGCGCCGCGTCCATCGACCAGTCGAGGCGGGGCCAGCCGGGCACCACCCGCGACCTGCCCTGCTGACCGCTCCTCGGTGCCTCGCCGGCCAGCGGGATCGGGGCGGTGCCCACCCGCCCGGCCGAGGTACGGCCGGTGTCGAGCACGATCAGCACCCGCCGGTCGCGCTCCGGCCGCCAGGTGCGGACCACGACGTCGTTGCGGCGCGCGGTGGCCCGCCAGTCGATCGAGCGGACGTCGTCGCCGACCACGTACTCCCGCAGCGAGTCGAACTCGGTGCCCTGCCCCCTGACCATCGACGGATGCTGGCCCTCCAGCTCCCTGAGCCTGGACAGCTTGGCGGGCAGGTGCTTACGGCTGAGGAAGGGCGGTAGCACCCGGACCGACCAGGGCACCCGGTGCGAGCCCTGGCGGCCCGCGATGCCCAGCGGCCCCAGCGCCCGCACCGTCACCGTGACCGCCTCGCGGTCACCCCTGCGGGTGGGGGTGAGCGTCGTGACCAGCCGGCGGCGCTCGCCGGCCGGCACGTCCAGCGGCAGGTGCCGGGGGGTGGCCCCGGCGGACGGGGGCCAGGCGTCCCTGAGCACGCCGCGCACCCTGCGGGGACCGGGGTTCTCCACGATCAGCTCGACCGTGACCGACTCACCGAGTCGTACCAGCCGCTCGCCCGAGCGGATGAAGCGCAGCGGGCGCACGCTTCCGGCCAGCAGCAGGTCGATCACGACCAGCACCGCGATCAGCAGTGCCACCCCGGCCACGGCAGGCCCCCCACGGGGGGCAAACAGCACGACCAGGGTGCCCAGCAGGGCCAGTAGCGCGGCACGTCCTGTCAGCGCCATGGGTCAGCGGGGTACGGGGACGGAGGCGAGGACGGCGTCGATGAGGCCGTCGGCGGTCGCGCCCTCCAGCTCGGCCTCGGGGCGTAGCTGGATCCGGTGCCGCAGCGCGGGCCTGGCCAGTGCCTTGACGTCGTCGGGCGTCACGTAGGCGCGGCCCGACAGCCATGCCCAGGCCCGCGCCCCGGCCAGCAGCGCGGTCGCGCCACGTGGCGAGACGCCGAGCTGGAGCGAGGGCGACTGGCGGGTGGCCCTGGCGATGTCCACGATGTAGCCGAGCACCTCGGGGCCCACGTGCACCTGGCTGACCGCCGCGCGTCCCGCGGCGAGGTCGGCGACGGTGGCCACGGTCCTGATGTGCGACAGGTCGCGCGGGTCGAAGCCGAGCGCGTGCCGCTCCAGCACCGCGATCTCCTGGTCGCGGGGCGGCAGCGGGACGGTCAGCTTGAGCAGGAACCGGTCGAGCTGCGCCTCGGGCAGCTGGTAGGTGCCCTCGTACTCGATGGGGTTCTGGGTGGCGGCCACGATGAACGGGTCCGGCAGCCCGCGCGCCGCCCCCTCCACGCTGATCTGGCGCTCCTCCATCGCCTCCAGCAGCGCGGCCTGCGTCTTCGGAGGGGTTCTGTTGATCTCGTCGGCGAGCAGCAGGTTGGTGAAGACCGGACCCTCGCGGAACTCGAACTCCGAGGTCTTCGCGTCGTAGATCAGCGAACCGGTGATGTCGCCCGGCATGAGGTCGGGGGTGAACTGCACGCGCTTGAAATCGAGCGAGAGCGCCGCCGCCAGGGTACGCACCAGCAGGGTCTTGGCGACGCCCGGCACGCCTTCGAGCAGCACGTGGCCCCGGCAGAGCAGCGCGATCACCAGCCCGGTGACCACGGCGTCCTGGCCGACGACCGCCTTGGCGACCTCGGCGCGCAGGGCTCCCAGCGCCTCCCTGGCGCCGTCCGCGCTCTGCGCGGCGGGTGCGCCGGGCGCGGTCCTGACGACGGAGGTCGCCTCGGCGAGATCGCCGTTCCCCGGTGGTGTGGTCACGACTTTCCGACCTGCCTTTCCACGATGTCCATGTATTCGGCCAGGGCTACCAGCCCTGCCTCGTCGAGTGGCGGAGGTCCGTACAGGGCGGCGCCCACATGTGGCGCCGGCTGGCCGGTCCGCTCGGCGATCGCGTTCACCAGCGCGTCGGCTCCCGCCCTTGAGGGCAGCCCGAGACGGGGGGTCACCCGGTCGATGAAGCCGGCGCGCAGGGCCGCGGCGGCCCGATCGCGGGCACGCCTCGCACGATAGAGCCTGGCACGTCCCTCGACGGTCTCGGCCGCCCTGACGACGACGGGCAGCCGCTCGGCCACCACGGGACCGAGCCTGCGGCCCCGCCAGAGCGCCAGCAGCAGCACCGCGACGAGCACCTGCACCACGGCCCACCTGACCCCTTCGGGGACCAGGTCGTAGAAACCCGCCTGGCCCCCCGCCGGCGGGGCGGTCTCGGGGGCCGTCAGCCAGATCAGGGTGGGCCGGCCGCCGGCGAGGTTCATCGCCAGCGCGGCGTTGCCGTCCTCGGCGAGCCGCAGGTTGGTCATGAACTGCCCGTCGCCCGTGACGGTGACCTTCCGGTCCCCGGTGGGGTGGAAGACCAGGGTGGGCCGCCCGTCGGCGGGGTAGCAGCCGGTCGCCCCGGCGGGCAGGGCGAACGCCGTGCCGCCGAGGTAGGCGCTGCCCGCCCTCGTCGCGGCCGGCAGCGCGCAGCGGGGCTCGCGGGAGCGCGCCCGCACCTCCCGCACCGGGCTCACCCCCGGCGCGAGCCGCTCCAGATGTGACCGTACGCCCACCAGCAGCAGGTCCGACGGTGTCGCGGCGAGCCGATCCGCCTCCGCCTCGTCGAGCGGGGAGATGTCGCTCACCAGCAGGGTGCTACCCGCGGAACCGGCCTGTCTGGCCTGGGACTCGGCCTCGGCGACCGAGGTGACCCGCGCGACCCGCACCCCCCGTGCCTGTAGCAGCCGGGCCAGGCCCTTGCCGCCGGACAGCGAGGTGTCGGCGGGGTCGAGAGGCCTTCCCGCCTGGCCGGAGCCGCCGAGCAGCACGCCGGTGACGGCGACGGCGACCACGAGGATCGCCACCAGGAGGGCGCCCCTGCCGCCGCGCCAGAGGCCGCGGGCGGTCGGTGAGGTGGAGGTCGACCCGGCTCGCTCGGGCGCGGCCAGGCTCATGGCGTCTCCATCCGTACGGGCGGCGCCGGGCGGGCGGCGCGCAGGTGCTCGTCGAGAGCGCACATGACCCGGTAGGCCTCGGGCGTGCCGGGCACCTCGCCGTAGGTCACGTCGTCGAACACCCGGGCCGCCGCGGCCAGTTCGGCGGCGAGCGCGGGTAGCGCGCGCCCGGCCTCGGCCGCCAGCTCCCCGGCGGTGCGGCCGGGCGTGGAGTCGACGATCACGCGGTCCTCCAGGTCGCGGGCGACGGCCCGGAGCCGCTCGCGGACCGCCTCGGCCCACCGCGCCTCCGCGGCCAGCCGCTCGGCGGCCTCGCGGTGCTCGGCGGCGGTGAGGCGGCGGTCACCGAAGAGACCCTCCGTGCGCGCGAAGGTGCCCCTGGCGGTCCTGCGGGCGACCAGGAACACCGCGACGATGATCCCGATCACGATCACGATGAGGACGGCCCGCGCCGCCAGGCTGCCGACGACGCCCGCGGACTCCTGGTCGAGCAGGTCGCCGAGGAACTGGTTCACCCCTCGCCAGAGGCGGTCGACCAGGGACTCCTTGGCGTACTCGGCTCCGAGCAGCTCCTGGATCGCCCGGCGTCGAGCCTCCTCGCGCTCGATGTCGATCGGGGACGTCAGGAACGGGAACGTCAGGAGTGGGACCACGGAGCTCCCTGATCGGGGAACCCATGCCGCGCGGGGCCGGCGGGCGTGACGGAGGGATCCCACAGGTCGTCGGCCGAGGCGTGCACCCAGCCCTGCCGTCGCTGCTCGATCGCCGCGGTCTGGAGCACCAGGTCGAACGCCTCGGTGCGCATCCGCCGGTCGGCGTAGAGCAGGCCGTTGACCGCGGCCTGGAAGGGATAGGTGATCATCGCGCCGACGGTGGCGCCCACGGCGATGAGGACCGCCGTGGCGATCTGCGCCCCGAGGGAACCTCCGCCCAGGAGGCCCAGGAGGCTCCCGCCCAGGGTGAACGGGAAGGAGAGCAACGTGCCGACCAGACCGGCGAGGATCTGGGTGAGCAGCAGGATGCCGAGTGTCCGCCAGAAGCCGCCGGAGACCAGGTTCCAGGACCTGCGCAGGGACTCGACGACGCCGAGCCGCTCCAGCACCGCGGCCGCGGGGGCGAGCGCCAGCCGGGTGGTGATGAACATGGCATATGCCACGAAGGCCAGCAGCGCCAGCAAGCCCGCGATGACCACCACGGAGAGTCCGGCACCGGCCGCGTCAAGCGCGGCGAACAGTCCGACGATCAGGAGCAGCGGGACGAGTATGGCCACCGTGCTGACGATCACCAGCCCGAACAGCGTGGGCACCCGGCTCCGGGTCAGCGTCCAGGCCTCGCCCGCCGTCATCTTGCCGCCGAAGACGGCGCGGCCCAGGATGCGCGTCAGCACGCCGGTCAGCAGCGTCACCGCCACGAGCTGCACCGCGTAGGAGAGCAGGGTGCCGCCGTACTCGGCGAGGAAGCTCCCCTCCGGGAGGTTCGCCGGCGCGGTCTGGTCCGTCAGGTTCTCCAGGGTCGCCGCGCTGGAGCCCAGCAGGAGCGCCTCCCCGATCGCCAAGGGGATCGCGCTCAGCGCCGCGGCGATCGCGGACAGGCCCAGGACGCTCTTGGGGTTGGAGCGGATCAGCTTGATCGCGCCGTCCAGGATGTCGCCCAGGCCGAGCGGGCGCAGCGGGATGATCCCGGGGCGCATCGCGGGGGGCTCCTGGCGCACGCCGTAGGGCGGCGGGCCGTAGGGCGGCGAGCCATGGGGCGGCGGGCCGTAGGGGCCCTGCTGGTGCGGTGCCTGGCCGTGCGGCGGCCCGGAAGGCGGCGGGCCCGCTGGGGAGCCGGGGGCCGAGCCGGGTGCGGTCCACGGCGATCCCGGGGCATCGCCGTACGGCGGAGGTTGGTTGGACGCCCAGCCCGGGGGCGTACCGGGAGCGGAGCCGTGACCGTCTGACATATCCCAATCCTGGCATGTGGTCACACCGTTCGTGGTGATCGGGCGATCACGCGGACGTTTCATCTCCCCGGAGAGCGGCGGAGATGCCAGAGGGATGGCCGAGACACCGTCGTTTACCGCAGACTGGGAGCGTGGTCATCGCCGCCCGGCGTTCGCAGTCGCCGGGACCGGTGGTGACCGTGCGGGGGCACCATTGCGCGCTTCACGTTGTGTGCGCCTAAAGTTCGTCATTTGGAAGGCTGGTCGTCGGCCGGTGTCATCTACTTGACGGGCAAGGGTAATCTTCGACGACCGAGCGGTTTATCCCAATAACTCCCGAACTGCGTAAACCGAATGAGGGGCCATGAAAGGACGCGTGCTGGTCGTCGACGACGACGCCGCTCTCGCCGAGATGCTCGGTATCGTGCTGCGCGGGGAGGGTTTCGAACCTTCCTTCGTCTCCGATGGTGACAAGGCGCTTGACGCGTTCCGCGACACTCGGCCGGATCTTGTACTGCTCGACCTGATGCTGCCCGGCGCCGACGGGATCGACGTCTGCCGCCGGATCCGGGCCGAGTCCGGGGTGCCGATCGTCATGCTGACGGCCAAGAGCGACACCATCGACGTGGTGCTCGGCCTGGAGTCCGGGGCCGACGACTACATCGTCAAGCCCTTCAAGCCCAAGGAGCTCGTCGCCAGGGTGCGAGCCAGGCTGCGCCGCACCGACGAGCCGACGCCGGAGATCCTGCAGATCGGCGACATCACCATCGACGTCGCCGGGCACTCGGTCAAGCGGGAGGAGGAGACCATAAACCTCACCCCGCTGGAGTTCGACCTGCTGGTCGCCCTCGCCCGCAAGCCGCGCCAGGTCTTCACCCGCGAGGTCCTGCTCGAACAGGTCTGGGGCTACCGCCACGCGGCCGACACCCGCCTGGTCAACGTGCACGTCCAGCGACTGCGAGCGAAGATCGAGAAGGACCCGGAGCATCCCGAGATCGTCGTGACGGTCCGGGGGGTCGGTTACAAGGCCGGCCCGGCCTAGCCGAGACTCCCCCCGGAGCCCGAGATGCCTCCCGCACCGAAGAAACGCCGCCGCACCCCGCGCCAGCTGCTGCGGGGTGTCCGGCGTCGTACCCGGCGGGCGGCCGGGAGGGTGCGCCGTGTCTTCTGGCGCTCGCTCCAGCTGCGCGTGGTCACCAGCACGATGGTCATCTCCATCGTGGTCGTCGCCGTGCTCGGCGTCTTCCTCATGCAGCAGATCGTCAGGACCACCCTGGAGACCAGGGAGAGCGCGGCGAAGAGCGAGGCCCAGGCCGACAGGAACGCGGTGCTCGGCTATCTCAACCAGCCGGCCGAGGCCGCCAAGCAGCCCGTCGAGTCGGGCCAGGCGCTCCAGCCAGGGGGAAGCGGCCCGCTCAGCCAGGCCACCGAGGCGCTCGCGCGGCGGGCCGGGTCCGCCAGCCGTTACTCGGTGATCATCCGTAACGAGGGGCTGCCGGGGGAGTTCTACGGCACCACGAACATCGATCCCGTCAGCATCCCGGCCAGGCAGCGCGACGAGCTGTTCAAGAAGGAGGCGGGCGAGGACAGCACCTGGTACACCCCGCTGTACTACAAGGGGCAGCCGGACCAGCCGGTGCCCGGGATGATCATCGGCACCCGCCTCGACACCTGGGGGACCAGGCTCGACTCGTCGTACGAGATCTACCACCTCGTCCCGCTGGACAAGGAGGAGAAGACGCTCGCCTCCGTCCAGCAGATGATCATCCTTGTCGGCGCCGGCCTCGTGCTGCTGCTGGCCGCGATCTCCTCCCTGGTCACCCGCCAGGTCGTCACGCCGGTGCGGCTGGCCAGGCAGGCCGCCGAGCGGCTGGCCGCGGGGCGGCTGGACGAGCGTCTGAAGGTCCGCGGCGAGGACGACCTGGCCCGCCTGGCCACCTCCTTCAACGAGATGGCCGCCAACCTGGCACTGAAGATCCACCAGCTGGAGGAGCTCTCCCAGGTCCAGCGGCAGTTCGTCTCGGACGTCTCGCACGAGCTGCGCACCCCGCTGACCACCGTGCGGATGGCCGCGGACCTGCTCTACGACGCCCGCGAGGACTTCGACCCGATGGCGGCCAGGTCGGCCGAGCTGATGCAGAACCAGCTCAACCGGTTCGAGGCGATGCTCGCCGACCTCCTGGAGATCAGCCGCTACGACGCGGGCGCGGCCGACCTCGACGTCGACTCGGTGGACGTCAGGGACGTGGTGCTGCGCGCCGTCGCCGACTCCGAGGCGCTGGCCGAGCGCCACTCCACCCGCTTCGACCTGCGCCTGCCCGGCGAGCCCTGCATGGCGGAGATGGACAGCCGCAGGGTCGAGCGCATCCTGCGCAACCTGCTGTTCAACGCGATAGAGCACGGCGAGGGCCGGGACATCGTCGTCTCGGTCGCCGCCGACAGGGACGCGGTGGCGGTGGCGGTACGCGACCACGGGGTGGGGCTGAAACCCGGCGAGGAGAACCTGGTCTTCGACCGGTTCTGGCGGGCCGACCCGTCCAGGGCGCGCACGATCGGCGGTACGGGACTGGGCCTGGCGATCTCCAGGGAGGACGCCATCCTGCACGGCGGCTGGCTGCAGGCCTGGGGCTCGCACGGGGAGGGGTCGCAGTTCCGGCTCTCGCTGCCCAGGGTGGCGGGGGCGGTCCTTCGGGGCTCGCCGCTGCCGCTGGTACCGCCGGAGGTGGAGATGCGCCGCACGTGGCGGGGGCACATGACGCCGGTGCTGTCGCCGGCGGTGGCCGACGGGGGACGCGATGCGGACTGAGAACGCGCGGAAGGCGGGGACGGCGATCCTGGCCGTCACCCTGGTCTGCGGGGCGTCGGCCTGCTCGGTCATCCCCACCGGCGGCAAGTCCGTCGTCGCCGTCGACAACGAGCGCAAGGGCAACCCGCTGGACAACCCGTACGCGCGGGTCATCGCCATGCCTCCGAAGGCCGCGTGGTCGCCGGAGGAGGTCGTCACCGGCTTCCGCGCCGCGATGGCGAGCCCCGACGACCCCGACTTCAAGGTCGCCCGCCAATATCTCACCGGTGACTTCGCGGACAAGTGGAACCCGCACAGCGGCGTCACGGTCTACCGGCAGGGCGACTACGAGAAGTTCGCGCCGCTCCGGGAGGAGGACAAGCATGCCCAGGTCACGCTCAAGGGCACTAAAACCGCCGTCATCGATCAGGACGGCCGTTACCGTCCGAGCGGCGGCCCCCTGAACCAGCCCTTCACACTCGCCAAGGAAGCGGGCGGGGAGTGGCGCATCAGCGCGGCCCCCGACGGGCTCCTGCTCTCCGAGGCCGACGTCGCCCGCGGCTACCTCCCCGTGGATCTCTATTTCCTCGACTCCCACTGGAAGGGGTTGGTGGTCGATCAGGTGCGGGTACCGATCGACCCGGCCGCCAACTTCGCCAAGACGACCGTGGAGCGGCTGCTTCGGGGACCGAGCAGCTCCCTCAAGGGCTCGGTGCGCTCCGCCCTCGCCGACACCGGGCTCATCGACGTCACCACCGAGAACAACCGGGTCGTCGTCGACCTCACCAGGCGGGTGGACCCCGACCTGATCGACCCGATGTCGGCCCAGCTCGCCGCGACGCTCACCGCGCTCACCAAGGGCGGCTGGGGGTTCGAGGTCAAGGTCAACGGCGAGTCGTACTACGCCGACACGCCGCTGCAGATCGACGCCCAGGAGCAGTCGCACTTCGACCCGTGGACGACCCCCGACACCGTCACCTCGTTCTATCTCGCCGACGGCGCCCTGTGGCTGCTGGACAAGGAGAACGTCGGGCGGCCGGTGCCGGGCAGGGCCGGCCAGAAGAAGAGCGGGCTCACCCGCCCGGCGATCAGCGGCCAGCCGGTGCAGCAGGTGGCGGCGCTCGCCCAGGACGGCAAGAACGTCTCCGTCGCGCCGCTCGCCGCGGGCGGCGAGTGGCGGGTGTGGGCCACCGGCGAATCCCTCATCCAGCCGTCGTGGGACCGCTACAACACGCTCTGGACCGTCGACCGGCCCAACGACCACACCTCGATCGTGACCAGGCACGACGGTGACAACAAGCACCGCTACCGGGTGTCGGCCCCCGACCTGGAGACGGTCTACGTCAAGTCGCTGAAGGTCGCGCGGGACGGCGTGCACGTCGCGGTGGTGGTCAAGGACGGGCTGGGTGAGCAGGTCCACGTCGGCACCGTCATCGGTGAGCGGGAGAACACGCGCATCGCCAACCTCCAGATCGTGGTGGACAGCGAGGGCAAGCGGACGATCGAGGACATAGCCTGGAAGGACGGCAAGACCCTCTACGCGCTCACCGGCAAGTCGGAACTGCTGGAGGCGTCGGTCACCGCCGAGCCGAAGCCCCTGGCCTTCGACTCGCGGATAGGGATAGAGAGCATCACCGCGCTGGACAGCATCCTGCTGGCCGGGGCCAAGGACGACCAGGGCAACCGGCAGGTCCTCTACTGGACCTCCACCAAGTGGGAGCCGCTGGTCAAGAACGAGACCGGTTCGACGGACTTCACCGAGAACGGTCCGTTCTCGCCGGCCTTCCCCCTGGGCTGAGCCGCCTTGACCACGGGCCGGCCACGGGCCGCCTCGGGCCTCCCGCGACGGGGGTGGTGTCCCGGCCGGTGCCCTGGGCTGGGCTTTTTGTCGGTGCGATATGACACCTTGGGCTGGTGACGACCGCCATGCTCGACCTGATCCTGCCGCCCCGCTGCGCCGGATGCGACGCGCCGGGCTCCCTCGTCTGTCCCCGCTGCGCGGCGGAGCTGCACGGAACGCCCGCGCGCCGGATGCCCGACCCCGTCCCGCCGGGCCTGCCGGAGTGCTGGTCGGCGGCCGAATACACCCCTGCCGTACGGCGGGCGGTCATCGCCTACAAGGAGCGCGGCCGCACGGCCCTCGCCCCTCCCCTGGCCGGGGCCCTCGCCCTGGCCGTCGCCACGGCGGCCGGCGAGCGGCCGGTGCTGCTCGTGCCGGTGCCCAGCGCCCGAGCGGCCCACCGGCGCCGCGGGCACGATCCGGTGGCCAGGCTCGCGGAGCTGGCGGCCGGTTGCCTCCGCCAGGCCGGCTGGCCCGCGACCGTGGCGAGGGTGCTCGCCCAGCGGCGGCGTGTCGCCGACCAGGCGGGGCTGAGTTCGCTCCAGCGGGCCGCGAATCTGTCCGCGGCCTTCTCTGTCACGGTCGGCCGCAACGCGCCTGTGCCGCGCTCCTGGGGTGGCACAGAGGCGATTGTGCTGGTCGACGACATCGTCACCACCGGAGCGACGCTCGCGGAGGCGGCGAGGGCGATGCGCGAGGTCGGCGTGACGCCGTCCTTCGCCGCCACGGTCGCCGCGACACGCCGGAGAGTCCGAACCGGCGAACGTGACGGAGGGTAAAGAGCGGTTCGCCGTCCCATCTCACTCCAGCGCCACACCTCACTGTCTCGATCGTGCCCTCTGGGCTGCTCAGCGGTGGCGAGCGGCCCTCGCCTCCGGCACCGCCCACCCGTGGGGGCAGGGTCCCTGATGATCGGCCGCCAGGCTGTGAAGCACACAAAGTGATCCTTGACCCGATCGCCAAGCTGACATTCGGCCGGGATGCGGATAGCGTCTGAGCCATGGCACCCGCTCGGGTCCGTGGTTGCGCCGGACCGACCTCCGACAGGAGGCCGGCACGGCTAGCCGATGCCAGCCGCAGGCCAAACGGTCCACGTAAGACGACTTTTCGTCGATCGATCACGGTGCGGCTTAGAGGTAAGTCCTGCCTTCCCGGGGAGCCAGATGTTCCTCGCCAGAAGAGAAGGGCATGTAGTGGCAAAGAGCTGCGAAACCCTCAGCAGGCGGATGTGGGGACGAAGACCAGGTCGGCCGAGCGGGTGCCGCAGTACCACCGTCGAGATTCGAAGGGGGGCCGTGCATGGAGATCATCGTCAAGGGTCGGCACACCGGAGTGAGTGACCGATTCCGTGACCACGTGAACACCAAGCTGGCCAGGATCGAGCGTTTGGACCACAAGCTCATTCGCGTTGACGTGGAGGTGTCCAAGGAACGTAATCCCCGTATCGTCGATCAGCGAGAGCGCGTCGAGCTCACCATTCATTCACGTGGTCCAGCGGTCCGGGCGGAGGCCTCGGCCGACGACCGTTTCGCCGCCCTTGACATCGCACTCGGCAAGCTCGAAGGACGGCTGCGGCGCCTCGCCGACCGGAGAAAGATCCACCACGGCAACCACTGCCCCCCCTCGGTCGCCGAGCTGACGGCCACCGCGCTCGCGGAGACGTTCGAGAGCGCCCCGGAGCGGTCGCTCACCGAGCAGGCCGAGGCCGACCTTTCCGAGGACAAGACCATCATCCCGATCCAGATGGACGGAGACGGGCCGTTGATGGTCAGGGAGAAGTTCCACAGGGCCGATCCCATCACGATCGACCAGGCACTTCTCGAGATGGAATTGGTGGGGCACGACTTCTACCTATTCCGTGACAAGGAGAGCGGGCAGCCGAGCGTCGTATACCTGCGTCAGGGGTACAACTACGGCGTGCTGCGGCTCGTCGAGCCCTGACGGACGCGCTCGAAGATCCTCTCCGACCAACCGAGGACCATGAAACCCGTGTAATCATGGCGGTCCACCGGCTCTGGCCCCCCGAGGAGGAGGCGTGACGGAACCCGACGACGCAACCAGCTCGACCGGACGCGGCGAACCGATCCGCGTGCTGATCGTTGACGATCACGCGCTGATCCGCCGCAGTCTGGAGATGGCGCTGGCCGCGGAGACGGACATCGAGGTTGTCGGCGAGGCGAGCGACGGGCAAGAGGCGGTCGAGCTCGCCGACCGCCTCACTCCGGATGTCATGCTCATGGACGTCCGGATGCCACGGAGAAGCGGTATCGAGGCCACTCGTGAGATCAAGGCCTCGGTGCCGAGCACGCGGATCATCATGTTGACCGTGAGTGACGAGGAAGAAGATCTTTTCGAGGCGATCAAGGCGGGTGCCACCGGCTACCTGCTGAAGAACGTCCAGCTCGACGAGGTGCCGGAGGCCGTACGCGGTGTCCACGAAGGACAGTCGCTGATCAATCCGGCGATGGCCGCCAAACTCATCAGTGAGTTCGCCAGTATGAGCCGCAAGGAGGCCGAGCGGCCCCCACAACTCCCCGTCCCGCGCCTGACCGATCGGGAGATGGAGGTGCTCCGCCTGGTCGCGAAGGGGATGAACAACCGCGAGATCGCCAAGCAGCTGTTCATCTCCGAGAACACAGTGAAGAACCACGTCAGGAACATCCTGGACAAGCTTCAGCTCCACTCCCGGATGGAGGCGGTGGTCTACGCGGTCCGCGAGCGGATGCTTGAGATCACCTGACCCACCCCCGGTGCGGTGACCGCGGGACGGTCACCGCACCCGTGCCGCCGTACGGGCGCGACGGCCGGGGCCTTGCGGCGCCCGGGCGGCCCGGCGGCTCAGCGGTCGGCCCGGTGCGCCCGTGCTCAGCGCACCCGGCTCAGGGCGTCCTGAAGGGGGCCGGCCAGCAGGGGATCCACCCGCTCGACCCGGACGGCATCGCAGCCGACCCAGCTCGCCGCCTCCCAGAGTGCCCCGGCCAGCGAGGTCGCGCCCCTGCCGGGGGTGACGCCGGGTTCAAGGCTCACCTGGCGGGCCACCAGGGTGGAACCCTCGCGGGCGGGGTCGACACGCCCGATCAGCCGGCCTCCGGCCAGGACCGGCATCGTGAAGTAGCCGTGGACGCGCTTCTCCTTGGGAACGTACGCCTCAAGGCGGTGGTTGAAACCGAACACGCGGGCGGTGCGCGCGCGATCCCAGACGAGGGAGTCGAACGGGGAGAGCGGGGTCGTACGGTGCCGGCCCCTCGGCTCGGTCTCCAGCGCGGTGGGATCGGCCCAGGCGTCGGCGGCGCGCTCGGGCCATTCGGGGACGCGGACGGGGACCAGCCCGGCGGACCCGTCGCGCAGGCACCTGTCGAGCAGCAGCGCCTCGGGCGCCTTCAGACGCAGGAAGTCGACGAGGTCGGCGCGGGTGGCCACGCCGAGCGCGCGCCCGGCGATGCCGGCGAGCCGGGTGACGCACTCGGTGTCGGACGGCTCCTCGGCCAGCAGGTGCCCGGGGACCGTGCGCTCGGCCAGGTCGTAGACGCGGCGCCAGCCCACCCTGCGCGTGCAGACGACCTCGCCGGTGTCGAGCAGCCACTCAATGGCGATCTTGGAGTCGGACCAGTCCCACCACGGGCCGCCCTTCTTGGCTCCGCCGATGTCGGCGGTGGTGATCGGGCCGCTCTCGCGGACCCGTTGCAGCACCTTGTCGACACTGTCGGGCACCTCGTGCCAGCGGAACTTCCTGGCCCGGAAATACCTCCGCCTGAAGGCGTACAGCGGCCAGTCGCCGATCGGCAGGACGCAGGCGGCATGACACCAGTACTCGAAGGCCCTGGCGGGCTCGTCCCAGTAGGCCCGCTCGACCTCCCGCCTGCCGACGGCGCCGAGGCGGGCGTACGCGACCAGTTCGTGGGAGCGGGCCAGCACGGAGATCGTGTCGAGCTGGACGGCACCCAGGCGGCGCAGGGCCGCGGAGGCGCCGCCGCGCCGGGACTCCGCGCCGAGGAACCCCTGAGCGCGGAGGATGATACGACGGGCCTCGTCCGAAGAGAGGGAGAGCTTCATTGACCGCCCCGGGAGAAGACAACACGGTGTGCGGCTGAGGCTAGCGCCTGACACCGACGAAAATGCTATGCCGGTGTCAGAACGTCGCCGGACGGGGTGGATTCGGGTCGGGTGAGGGCGAACCGCACCCGGCGTCAGCCGAGGACGCCCCGGGCGCTCTGGTCGCGCGTCGTGCGGGGCCCGTCCACGACGACGTCCTGGAAGACCCGGAAGACCGGCACCAGGATGACCCCGATGACGCAGACCGTCGTGCCCGCCCACAGGAGAAACCAGTCGGGACCCATGCAGAGGCCGGTTCCGGCGATGGCGAAACCCAACATGATCACGGTCACCGTCAGCCAGGATGACGCCCTGCCCCAGTGGTTCTGCCTCGCCGTCACGGCCTCTACCTCCGGGGGGCGGTGTCGTGTCCCCACGATCACCTGATGCGGACATGACAAAAGACGACATACCCTTTGAAGTTGGCCGTACTCTCTCAAAGAAGCGGGCAAGGAACTCCACAGGCCGCAAGAGCGTCTTTCAGGGTGGCTGTGTCTGGTGGCGGAACCGCCTACGATGGCAGCGGAGAACCATGTCTCGTCCTCAGCCGGGCCGGTCCGGCCGCGGAAGACCTGCGAGGAGCTTTACCTAAAGTGCCAGCCTTTCTCGATAAGATTCTTCGCGCCGGCGAAGGCAAGCTTCTGCGTAAGCTCAAGCGGATCGCCGACCAGGTCAACTCCATTGAAGACGACTTCACGAGCCTGACCGATGCCGAGCTTCGCGCGCTGACCGCCGACTACAAGCAGCGCTACATCGACGGTGAGTCTCTCGACGACCTGCTTCCCGAGGCCTTCGCCACCGTTCGCGAGGCGTCCCGGCGGGTGCTGGGCAAGCGCCACTTCGACGTGCAGATCATGGGCGGGGCCAACCTGCACATGGGCAACATCTCGGAGATGCGCACCGGTGAGGGCAAGACCCTCACCTGTACGCTGCCCACCTACCTCAACGCCATCTCGGGCAAGGGCGTCCACGTCATCACGGTCAACGACTACCTGGCCAAGCGCGACGGCGACGAGATGGGCCGCATCCACCGCTTCCTCGGTCTCGAGGTCGGCGTGATCCTGGCCAACATGCCCTCCGACGAGCGCCGCAAGCAGTACAACGCCGACATCACGTACGGCACGAACAACGAGTTCGGCTTCGACTACCTGCGCGACAACATGGCGTGGTCGCTGGAGGAGTGCGTCCAGCGCGGTCACCACTTCGCCGTCGTCGACGAGGTCGACTCGATCCTCATCGACGAGGCCAGGACGCCGCTGATCATCTCAGGGCCCGGCGAGCAGTCCGGCAAGTGGTACTCCGAGTTCGCCAAGATCGTTCCCCGGCTCCGCAGGGGCACCGAGGGCAAGGACGGCGAGGAGAACACCGGCGACTACGCCGTCGACGAGAAGAAGCGCACGGTCGGCATCTTCGAGTCCGGCGTGGAGAAGGTCGAGGACTGGCTCGGCATCGAGAACCTCTACAAGCCCGAGCACACCCACCTGGTCGGCTTCCTCAACAACGCGCTGAAGGCCAAGGAGCTCTACAAGAAGGACAAGGACTACATCGTCGTCGACGGTGAGGTCCTGATCGTCGACGAGTTCACCGGTCGCGTCCTGCACGGCCGCCGCTACAACGAGGGCATGCACCAGGCCATCGAGGCGAAGGAAGGCGTCAAGATCAAGGACGAGAACCAGACTCTCGCCACGATCACGCTGCAGAACTACTTCCGCCTCTACGAGACGCTCTCCGGCATGACCGGTACCGCGGCGACCGAGGCCAACGAGTTCCACCAGACCTACAAGCTCGGCGTCGTCCCGATCCCGACGAACCGGCCGATGATCCGTAAGGACCAGGCCGACGTGGTCTACAAGACCGAGGACGCCAAGTTCCTGGCCGGCGTTGAGGACATCAAGGAGCGCTACGAGCGGGGCCAGCCGGTCCTGGTCGGCACCACGAGCGTCGCCAAGTCCGAGCGCCTGGCCAAGGAGCTCAAGCGCAAGGGCGTCAAGCACGAGGTCCTCAACGCGAAGAACCACGCCCGTGAGGCCGCGATCATCGCCGAGGCGGGCCGCAAGCACGCCGTCACCGTGGCCACCAACATGGCCGGTCGAGGCACCGACATCATGCTCGGCGGCAACCCCGACTTCCGTGCCGACCTGGAGCTGCGCAGCCGCGGCCTCGACCCGGTCGAGACCCCGGAGGAGTACGAGAAGGCCTGGGGCGAGGCGCTGGAGAAGGCCAAGGAGGCCGTGAAGGCCGAGCACGACGAGGTCACCGAACTCGGCGGCCTCTACGTCCTGGGCACCGAGCGGCACGAGTCGCGGCGCATCGACAACCAGCTCCGCGGCCGTTCCGGCCGTCAGGGAGACCCGGGCGAGTCGCGCTTCTACCTCTCGCTTGAGGACGACCTCATGCGCCTGTTCAACTCGGCCAGGGTCGAGATGATCATGACGCGCCTCAACATCCCGGACGACGTACCGATCGAGTCGGGCATCGTCTCGAAGGCCATCGCCTCCGCGCAGCACCAGGTCGAGCAGCAGAACTTCGAGATCCGCAAGAACGTTCTGAAGTACGACGAGGTCATGAACCGGCAGCGCAAGGTGATCTACGCCGAGCGCCACCGGGTGCTGGAGGGCGCGGACCTGCACGAGCAGATCCGCGGCTTCGTCAACGACGTGATCGACGAGTACATCGCGGGTGCCACCGCCGAGGGCTTCGCCGAGGAGTGGGACCTCGACAAGCTGTGGAAGGCGCTCGGTCAGCTCTACCCGATCAGCATCACCGCCGACGAGCTCGTCGAGGAGGCCGGGGGCCGCGAGGAGCTCACCGCCCAGTTCCTCAACGAGCGGGTGAAGGCCGACGCGATGGCCGCCTACGACCGTCGCGAGGAGGAGATCAACGCGCAGGCCATGAACCCGGAGGGCATGCGGGTGCTGGAGCGCCGCGTCATCCTGTCGGTTCTCGACCGCAAGTGGCGCGAGCACCTGTACGAGATGGACTACCTCCAGGAGGGCATCGGCCTGCGCGCGATGGCCCAGCGCGACCCGCTGATCGAATACCAGCGCGAGGGCTTCGAGATGTTCACCCAGATGCTTGAGGGCATCAAGGAGGAGTCGGTCGGCTATCTGTTCAACCTTGAGGTCGAGGTGCAGAGCAACCCGATCGTCGAGGAGGCCGAGCCATCCGAGGACGCGGCGGTCGCGGAGACCCGCTCGATCATCGCCCGTGGCCTGCGTGGCCCGCAGCGCCCCGCCGAGCTGGAGTACACGGCTCCGGGGGAGAGCGGTGAGGTGGAGCACACCCGGATCAGCACCAAGGCCGAGCGTGACGCGTACGGCAACGTCGAGCGCAACGCGCCGTGCCCCTGCGGTTCCGGCAAGAAGTACAAGCGCTGCCACGGCGACCCCAAGAACGTCGAGGCCTGATCGCTGACCGGAGGGCCCGCACCATGGTGCGGGGCCCCCCGCGGGTGGGGGTGGGGTGTCGGGAACCGTGGAGTGCCCCCCCCACCCCCGTCGGCCCCACCCTGGGGCGCCTGAGCGCGGGGGGGGGGAT
>NZ_JBEXGU010000074.1:0-42283 GCF_040607515.1 Streptosporangium sp. NPDC005286
CGGGGAGCCGCCGGCCACGCCGCCTTCGGCCACGGTGTGCACCACTGCCTCGGGGCGCCGCTGGCGCGGATGGAGATGCGCATCGCCTTCCCGGCCCTGCTGCACCGCTTCCCCGGCCTCGCCCTGGCCGACCCGTACAAGCAGGCCGACTTCCGGGCCTTCAGCATCGTGTACGGCTTGCACTCGCTGCGGGTGACCTGGTGAGCGGACAGCCGCCGAGAGCCGACATCTCACCCACCCGGCACCCGACCACCAAACGGCGCAGCAGTGGCTGGCGCACCTGGAGGAGCTCGCCGGGCAGCTGCGCGAGGGCGAACTGGGCCGCCAGCACTGGCACCACGCCAAGCTCTACAACGCGATGCTCGATGCCTTGGTCGACCTCGGGGCGGCCTACCCGGGCGGCCTGGACTACCTCGGGGTTGGGGAACAGCGGAACAGTTGTTGGCGGTGAGAAAGATCTTGTTTCTCGTTGTGGCGGTGAGCTGGTCGAATGCGAAAGGGGCAGGTGGTCAGGGGCCGCTGACGTGAGGGCCGGGGTCCCGAGGACACCGCTCCGACGCCTTGCACAACCTTCCGTGACCTGCGACGCAGTGGCTTGCCGCCAACAACTGTTCCGCTGTTCCTCGACCCCGAAACTCTCGCACTTGGCCCCCCGTTTGTGAGAGTCCATAGCCGCACTGGAAGCGGGGCATGACGAGCATCCGAACGAAAAGTCCCGTTAGCAGCCGCCCCAACTAACTATTTGATCTTCTGCTCGCCCTGGCTGCTGGGGCTGCCCTACTTTCGGCGGCTATGCCAGTTGAGTTCCTAAGTGATGACGAGGCGGCCGCGTACGGCCGGTTCTCCGGCGCTCCGTCCCAGGCGGAGCTGGAGCGATTTTTCTTCCTGGACGACGCGGACCGAGCGCTGGTCACCGAACGGCGCGGGGCCCACCACCGTCTGGGCTTCGCCCTGCAGCTGACCACCGCTCGGTTCATCGGTCGTTTCCTGACCGATCCGCTGGACGTGCCCGAGGAGGTGCCGCAGTATCTCGCCGACCAGCTCGGGATCGAGGACGTCGCGCAGATCAACCGCTATACCGAGCGGCGTAGCACGTCGTTCGAGCACCAGGAGGTGATCCGGGACGCTTACGCATTGAAGGAGTTCTCCCGAGCAGAGGCGGACTTCGTCGCCTGGGCTGATGCGCGGGCATGGAACACCGGCGACGGCAAGAAGACGATCTTCTACGACGGGGTGACGTGGCTGCGCACCAACAAGGTCCTGCTGCCCGGGGTGACCACGCTGGCCCGGCTGGTCGCCCGGGTCCGTGATGAGGCCACCGACCGGCTCTACGACACCTTGTACGAGGTGCTGTCGCCGCGCCAGCGGGTGATCTTGGAGATGCTACTGGAGGTGCCCGACGGCAGGCGTGCCTCAGACCTGGAACGCTGGCGCAAGAGCCCGGCGGCGACCTCGGGCAAGAACCTCGAGAAAGCGCTGGAGCGCGCGGCGGAGATCCTCGGGGTGGGGCTGGGGACCATGCCGTTGCCACCGCAGGTGCCGCACCGGCGGATGGTGGACCTGGCCCGCTACGGCATGCAGGCCACCGCGACCACCCTGCGCCGCCACGGCCCCTCACGCCAGCTCGCCACGCTGCTGGCCACAGGCATCTACCTGGAGGGCAAGTCGGTCGACGACTGCCTGGAGATGCTGGATCTGCTGGTCACCACCGAGCTGCTCGGCAAGGCCGAGACCGCGGCGGGTAAGGAACGGGCCCGCCAGCATCCCAAGCTGGCCAAGCACTCGGCCACGCTCGCCGCGGCGGTGGAGATGCTGCTGGAGGTCACCGAGTACGGCGAGGAGCTCCGGCTGGATCAGGTGTGGGAGGCCATCGACGCCATCGTGCCGCGGCGGGCGCTGCGCGAGGCGGTCGCGGCGGTGACCGAGATGGTGCCGCCGCCCGACGCCGATGCCGACGGCGAAATGCGGGCGCTGCTGGCCTCCCGCATCGCCACCGTGTCGGGGTTCCTCAAGAGGCTGACCACGGTGATCGAGTTCGGGTCCAACGCCGAGGGCGCGCGGGCACTGGCGGCGATGAAACAGCTGCCCCGGCTGCTGGACGGCCGCAAGAAGAAGGTCACCGAGGCCGACATCGACCCCGCCTTGGTGACCGGGTTCTGGATGCGGTTGGTGTTCAAGAACCTGCCGAACGGCAGCACCGTGGATAAGAACGCCTACACCATGTGCGTGCTCACCCAGTTCCACCGCCACCTCAGGCGCCGTGATGTCTATGCCGAGGCCTCGGCTCGCTGGCGGGATCCGCGCGGGCAGTTGCTGGACGGTGCGCGGTGGGAGGCGGCCAAGGGGCCGGCGCTGGTGGACCTGCAGCTGCCTGAGGATCCTGGGCAACTGCTCGCCGAGCACGCGCTGGTGCTGCACCTGGCGCTCAACAACGTCGCCGGGCGGGCCGGGCGCGACGGGGTGGACGTGAGCGTGGATGCGGAGGGACGGCTGCACGTGGCCAAGCTGGGCGCTTTGCCCGAACCGCCGTCTTTGATCGACCTGCGCAAGCGTGTCCTGGCGATGCTGCCGCGAGTCGACCTGCCGGAACTGCTGCTGGAGGTGATGGGCCGGGTTCCGGCGTTCGAGGCCGCGTTCACCTCGGTCGCCGGTGGGGTGAGCAAGCTGGTCGACTTCCCCATCTCGGTCGCGGCCTGCCTGACCGCCCAGGCGCTGAACATCGGGTACGCGCCGGTGGTGAAAGCGGGGACGCCCGCGCTGGAGCGCGGCCGGCTGTCGCACGTGGCGCAGAACTATCTGTCGGCCGAGACCTACACCTTGGCCAACGGCCCGCTCATCGACGAGCAAGGCCAGATCGGGTTCGCCCACGCACTGGGCGGAGGGCTGGTCGCGGCGATCGACGGGATGCGGTTCGTGGTCCCGGTGCCCTCCATCTACACCCGTCCGAACAGGAAGTTCTTCGGCCGCTCGCGCGGGGTCACCTGGCTCAACATGATCAATGACCGTGGAGTGGGGCTCGGGGCGAAGGTCGTCACCGGCACGGTGCGCGACTCCCTCCACATGATCGACGTGGCGTTCCGGCGCGACGGCGGGCCGCGCCCGGAGGTCCTGGTGACCGACACCGGCTCCTACAGCGACGTCGTCTTCGGCCTGGTCCACCTGCTGGGCATGCAGTACCGGCCCGCGCTGGCCGACATCCCCGACCAAAAGGGCTGGCGCATCCAGGACGCCGACTACGGCAGCCTGTCCCGGTTTGCGCACGGGAAGATCGACCTGGACAAGATCAGGCGGCACTGGGGCGACATCCTGCGCGTCGTGGTGTCGATCTACACCGGCGAGGTCCGTGCCTACGATCTGATGCGCATGATCCAACAGGATGGCAACCCCACCCCGCTCGGGGAGGCGATCGCCCACTATGGGCGCATTTTCAAGACCCTCCATATCCTCACCTACGCGGTCGAGGAGCCCTATCGGCGCGACATCAAGGGCGTGCGCAACCTGCAGGAATCCCGGCACGCCCTGGCGGGGAAGATCTTCCACGGCAAGAAGGGCGAGCTGTACCAGCGCTACCACAAGGGCATGGAAGACCAACTCGGCGCGCTTGGCCTGGTGCTCAACTGCGTCACGCTGTGGAACACCTTCTACATGGACCGGGCGCTCGATCAGCTCAAGGCCGAGGGCTACCCTCTGGCCGAAGAAGACGTCGCACGCCTGTCGCCCTTCGTCCGCCGGCACATCAACGTGATTGGCACCTACTCCTTCGCCCAGCCCGACCTCGGTCCTGCCGGCGTCCGGCTGCTGCGTAACCCCGATGAGCCGGATTGGGAGGACGACATCGTGTAGGTGGCGGCGATCAACATCGCGGGGGCGGAATCGAGCGATTCCGCCCCCGTGCCAGGATCCGATCAGGACGCGATCGTCACCTGCGGAAACAGCGCGCCGATCCAATGGGAGCCGATCCAGGCTTACGCCTCCCCTTTTCGCCCCCTAAGGTGGAGTGGAGCGACTCACCGGACGCCCCTGGCTCACCTCGAAGAGGAACACGATGGCCCTGTTGAAGCAGACCGACTGGAACGATCAGGAGATCCCCTATACCACGGCGGACGTCACCCGCCACGGGCAGCGCGTCGCCCGGGTCCGCGCGGAGCTCGGCGAGATCCGCGCCGCCGTAGCGACCATGCGCGCGCGGGGCGGGGCGTTCCTGGATGAGGTCGCCGACTTCCTGGACCGCGAAGCCCTGCAGCTCGACCGGGCCAACGAGGCCGACGGGCCGGTCGAGCTGGACGCGCGCGACGACACCCGCGATCAGAGCGACTACGCCCCCACCGGCGCGCGCCGGGCCCTGCTCATCGCTCGTGCCTTCACCAGCGAGCGCCTTGGGGACGCCGGACGTGGCTGACCGCATCTACTTGCGGCACTCCACCGACAAGCAGACCGACGCCCGCCAGCGGCACGCCCTGGCCGTCCTGCTGGCTACCGGTGCCCCCGTCTACGAAGACCCCGCCACCTCCAGCCGCCAGCTCTCCCTCGACCGGGCCGGGTTCACCAAGCTGCTGCACGAGGCCGCCGTCGGCGACACCATCCGCATCGCCGACGCCGCCCGCCTGTTCCGCTCCGTCGCCGACATCTTGGTCCTGCGCCCCGTGCTCATCCGCCGCGGCTTGCGCCTGCGTGTGGAGTCCGGGCTGCTGTCCGGCATCGACCTGGCCAGCGACGACCCCGGCACCAAGATGATGGTCTCCGTCCTGGCCGCCGTGCTGGAGTTCCAGCGCGACATGATCAGCGAGAACACCCGCGAAGGCGTCGCCGCCGCCGAGGCCGGCGGCAAGACCCTCGGCCGACCCGCGGCGCTCGCCCCGGACAAGGCGGCTGACGTCGTCAACGCCTACCGTCAGGGCGCCGCCGTCAAGGCCCTGGCCCGCCAGCACCGGGTCGCCCCCAAGACCATCCGCCGCATCTTGGACACCGCGGGCGCTCGCGACCTCCCCAGCCAGCTCGCTGAACCAGGCGCCGACAACCCGGACACGAACGTGACCCTCGACCTTCCCGGCTTGCTGGTCGACCATCTGCGCGTCGCCGGCGACCAGTCCATCCGCCAGGCCCTCTCCGCCGGGCAGATCGTCCGCCGCGGTAGCGGCTACTCCGTTCGTCTCACCGCCCCGCTCACCCTCCACCAGACCGCGCTGGCGCAGAGCGCCGCGTTCGCCGAGGGCGCCGGGCCGTCCGAGCGCAAAGCGCACCGTGTCTTCACCGCCCGCGTCACCGGCACCAGCGCGCCAGCCGATCGGCAATGATCACAGCGCCAGCCACACCCGTAGGGCCTGATCGTCGTCATTCGCAACGTTTGCCCTGTCCGCTACCGGCACCTCGGGGCGATGTCCCCCGTCGATATGTCCGCGCGTTCGGGGGCACGGCCAGCGCGGCCAACGCGACTCCGAGCCGTCGTTCCGTCGCGAGGGAGCGGCCAACGTGCCAGGATAAATCACGTCAAGCCGTAACTCGCGTGGGCCGGTATCGCAGGGCGACCGCCCCCGACCGGAACTCACGGCGGTCCACGGGCTCGAGCTGGATGCGCTCGCGCAGACCGGCGAGCAACGTCGGCCCGTGTCCGGCAAGGACCGGCTGCACAAGGAACTCGTACTCGTCGATCAGTCCCAGATCTGCCAACGCCAGGGGGAGCGTCACGCCACCCACCCACAGGCCCTCGCCTGACTCCTGCTTGAGCCGCTGAACCGTTTGCCCGAAGTCGCCTCGCACCAGCTCGGCATTCCAATCGACCGCGCTCAGCGTGCTCGACACGACGTACTTCTTCGCCTGGTCGATGGTCTCGGCGAACGGGATCTGCCACTCATCCATCCAGTCAGGCCACGTGTCCGTGGCCGGCTTCCGCCACGCCGACTCCATCATCTCGTAGGTCACCCGGCCGAATAGCAGGGCATCGGCTCGCTCCATCTCAGCGGTCCAGTAACGCATCGACTCCTCGTCCGGGGGGAGCCCTGCCTCGTGATGGCAGCAGCCGTCGAGCGTGACGTTGATCGAGTATCGAAGTGGTCTCATCTCGTTGCTCTCCCTTGATGCGCGCAGCGCGTTTTCACCGGACGTCTACTTAGACGACTGTCGGCGCCATTTCTCATCGGCGCCCGATCCCACCTGCTCAACACCGTCGTGATGCGAACCAGACCGCAGACCGAGCGCGCGACCGATTCGGGCGCTCGGGGCGTTCAGGTTCGCAACGGGTCTCGAAGCGCCCTGCGAGACCTACTGCCCCTCCACGACATCCTCGCCAAACAGCCACCGCCCGGCCACCCAGACAGCCCGGAGTGATGTCAAAACTCACCGACATTGATCAAGGAATCGGCCCCCAACCGCCTCCCGAAGTCAGCGACAAACGCCTCCCGAAGAACCCAACACAGCCAGCATCACCGAAGGCAGGGTTCAGGCCATCGTGACCGACCTGCAGCAGGCGGGCTTTCTCACACGTGAGCGCGTTGGTCGGCGCAACCGCTATGAACTTCATCTCGACCAGCACTTTCACGAGGCTGGGCTGCCCGTCGGTCTGCTGATCGCCATCTTCACCAGGCACGACTTGGGACCGCACTCGGACCGGCCGTCCTCAGCCGAATAGCCGCGTCGGAGTCACCAGGTGGCACATCGCTCGCATGATCAACAGCGACGGCGAGGTTCAGCAACACCCTCTCAGGATCCTGCTTGACGCGCATCCCCGCCGACCTCAGCACTGCCGCGTACGCGCCGAGCTGCCCGCCGCTATCGGCTGGGGGCCGGTGAAAGCCACAGCGAAAGGCTGACCGACCTCTCCGCCCTTCACCACGAACCCGTCCCGGTCCTCGCCGAACTCCGAAAGACCTGCTCGGCATCGCGGTCGCGCTCACTCCACAACGGCCTATGCTCCCGGCCGTATCCAAACTTCGGCTCGTCGCCACTCATGATCTCAACGTAGATGACCAGGGGCAGCAGTCCAGGGCCTGAGCAGATGCACCTGTCTTTCGAACCGCACGGAGTGCGCTTCCTCTCGCCGCCAAAGCCGCGACGTGCGGAAACAGGCCCATCGAACGCATCCGAACGGAAAGTCACGGTAGGACGGTCTGATCCATTCCACTAACGGGACTTTTCGTTCGGATGCTCGTCATGCCCCGATTCCGGTGCGGAGGTGGATTTCCCTCCGCCATTCGGGCAGGGCGACCAACGGGTTACCGTACAGGTCGACCCAGGTGAGGGCGGGAAGGTCGCCGAGCGACTCGGGCACGGTGGTCAGCCGGTTGTTCGCCAGGCCGAGATCGACGAGCCGGACAAGGCCTCCCAGCGTTTCGGGCAGGGTGGTCAGCCGGTTGTCCCACAGTTCGAGTTCGGTGAGGTTGGTGAGGTTGCCCAGCGTCTCGGGCAGGGCGGTGAGCCGGTTGCCGTACAGGCTAAGCATCGTGAGGTCGGTGAGATTCCCCAGCGTCTCGGGCAGGGTGGTGATCCGGTTACCACTCAGATTCAACAGGGTGAGATCGGTGATGTCCCCCAACCACTTCGGCACCGTGGTGAGCAGGTTGTCGTATGCGGTGAAAGTGGTGAGGCCGGTGAGATTGCCCAGTGTCTCGGGCAGGGCGGTGAGCCGGTTGTGGCCCAGGTGAAGTTCAGTGAGGCTGGTGAGATTACCCAGCCATTCGGGCAGGGCGGTGAGCTGGTTGTTCCACAGTTCGAGTTCGGTGAGGCCAGTGAGATTACCCAGCGTCTCGGGCAAGGTAGTGAGCTGATTGTGGCCCAGATGAAGTTCAGTAAGGCCAGTGAGATTACCCAATGTCTCGGGCAAGGTAGTGAGCTGATTGTGGCCCAGATGAAGTTCGGCGAGGTTGGTGAGATTACCCAGCGTCTCGGGCAAGGTAGTGAGCTGATTGTGACCCAGATGAAGTTCGGCGAGGTTGGTGAGATCGCCCAGCCATTCGGGCAACGTCGTCAGTTCGAGCGTGGGAAAGAACTCCGGCGCCTGCACCCCGAGCATGGACAGGTTGAGTCTGGTGAGGGCGGTGAGGTTTCTCAGCGGGTCGGGCACGGCGCTCAGGTAGTTCTCGCTCAGGTTGAGCTCGGTGAGGGCGATGAGGTTTCCCAACGAGTCGGGTACCTGGCTCAGGCCGTTTTCACTCAGGTCGAGCACCTTGAGGGTGACGAGGTCTCCCAGCGTGTCGGACACGGTCTTTAGGAAGTTCGCACGCAGGTTGAGCTCGGCGAGAGCGGTGAGGTCCCGCAGTGAGCCGGGTACGTCGCTTAGGTTGTTCTCGCTCAGGTCGAGCCTGGCCAGGTGGGTGAGGTCGCCGAGTGGTTCGGGTATCTCGCGCAGGCCGAGGGAGGACAGGTCGAGCGTGGTCGATCCGTCCCGCAGGCACCTGTCGATACGCTCCTGGGCGGTCCTGCGGCCGTTCTCGGACTCCATTGAGATCTTTCTCCTCGTCGTCGGGTGTCCGGCTCCGGCCCTGTCGCGCCGTTTCAGGCGCGAGGGGCGATGGCAAGGGTAGGGTGTGCACCTGCTGAAGGAGCACATCCTGCTGCCGGGCGTCAGCGTGCTGGTGCGCCTGGTCGGTGAGGTACGGCGGGCGGAGAACGAGCGGCTGCACGAGCCGCTGTCGGGCCGGCTGTCGAACGGCATACAGCAGGCGCTGGAGCGGCTGCGCACCACGCCGGCACGGCCTCGGGCCGGGTGCCGACGGATCGGCTGGGGTTGGCGAGGCGGTTGGCGTCGCGCCGGTTGGGCCCGATCAGCTCCCAGTCGGCGTCATCGAGGTGGAAGAAGCAGTCCAGGTGAGCGCGCGACGGCGGCTCGGCATAGCTGCCGTAGCGGGCTGCGGGGGTCGACGAACAGCGGCCTCCGGCGAAAACAGGACGCCATCGCGGTGCGCAAAGCCGGTGAGGCGGCGCTGCGCAGGCGGCTGGAGCAGGCCGCCGACCTGCCCTCCCACTACGAACCGGCCGCCCTGGCCGCCCTCGTCCACACGATCTCCGACGGCATCGCCGTCCAGGCGGCAGCCGGCCGCAGCCACGACGAGCTGCGGCAGATCGGTGACTTGGCGCTGCGCGCCCTGTTGGACTGAAAGCCCTCAGACCGCCGCCGCTTCACGTCCCGAGGCCCCGCTCCGCTCACCGGTCTCGGGATCGAACGTGGCCAGCGTGAAACTCTCCCGATGCACCACCCCGACCGCCTTCAGCGCACTCCAGACCATGCTCTCCGCAGACATGGCCTCATCATCCCGAACCGCATCGGAACGAAAAGTCACGCCACCGTCGGACCGAGCCACCGCCTAGCGCGGATTTTCGTTCCGATGCTTGTCAACCCCCGAAGCCTCAAGGCATGGCTGTACCTACTAGTATGTACACTCGTTTCATGAGCACTGCGGAACGTCTCATCGCAAGCACTCGCGAACTGCTGTGGGAACGCGGCTACACCGGCACCAGCCCGAAGGCGATCCAGCAGCGGGCCGGGGCCGGACAAGGCAGCATGTACCACCACTTCGCCGGCAAGCCGGACCTGGCACTCGCCGCGATTCGCCGCACCGCCGAGGAGATGCGCGCCAAGGCCGAGGAGCAGTTCTCCGCACCGGGGACCAGCGTGGACCGCATCACCGCGTACCTGCGCCGGGAGCGGGACGTCCTCAAGGGCTGTCCCATCGGACGTCTCACCCAGGACCCGGACATCATGGCCGACCCGACACTGCGGGCCCCGGTAGACGAAACCCTGGCCTGGCTACGTGAGCGCCTCGCTGAAGTCCTGGCCGAGGGACGCGAGCGCGGCGAACTGGATACCGCGCTGGACCCGCAGACTGCCGCCGCAACCGTCGTCGCGGTCCTACAGGGTGGCTACGTCCTGGCCCGTGCCGCCGACTCCGTGCAGCCGTTCGACCAGGCGATCACCGGGGTGCTGGGCCTGCTGACCACGCATATCTCCACCACCCGCAAGTAGAAGGGGCCTGTTCTTCATGCGTACTTCCCGTACACCACAACCCACCGCTGTCGCTCCCCCTGAGCGGATTGCCGGTGCGACATGGGTCGACGAGATCGCCGCCCCCGAGGGATCGTCGCGCTTCCGCGTCGACAGCGTTCACTGCGCGCCCGGCGCCCGCACCGCGTGGCATCGCCACCCTCTCGGACAGGTCCTGCACGTCACCGAAGGGACCAGACTCGTTCAGTGCCGCGGTGGAGAGGTGCACACCATCCGGGCCGGCGACAGTGTGCTTATCGCACCGAGCGAATGGCACTGGCACGGAGCTTCTCCCACCACCTTCACGACCCACCTGGCTATCCAGGAGGTGGCCGAGGACGACACCGAAGCCGAACGCGGCACCCATGTCACCGAGGCCGAATACTCCACCGGCTCTCTGTCCCACTGACCATTCACCGGGAAAGGCAGCCCCCTTCGTGTACGCCAAGCAATACGAGATCACCCTGCCCGCCGGCTACGACATGAAGATCATCCGCAAGCGGGTGGCCGATGGCGGCCACGTCCTCGACGACCGCGCCGGACTGGGCCTGAAGGCGTATGTCATCCGCGAACGCGGCATCGACGGCTCGCCGGTCAACCAGTACGCCCCCTTCTACCTGTGGAACGGCACCGGCCCGATGGCCCACTTTCTCGTCGGAGGTGGCGGATTCCAAAACATCATCCGGGACTTCGGCCGCCCCGCCGTCCGTCACTGGACAGGCATCGCCTGCCACGCCGGCCCCGCCCGTACGGCTCCTCCCAGGGCAGCCTCGCGCCACCTCACCCCCGTACCTTCCGACGCGGACCCGGACGGCACCGGAGTGGGCCTGTCCGCGCTGCTCGCGCGGGAGGCCGAACAGCTGCAACGGCTCTCCCGTCATGACGACGTGCACACCGCCGCACTGGCTGTCGACCCCCACCACTGGCAGTTGCTGCGGTTCGTGTTGTGGGCGGACACATCCGCGCCGGACGAGGACGCGACCGAGCGCTACGAGGTACTGCACCTGTCCGCCCCGGGCCTGGGCGACCTGCCGGAGGGACAAGCCTGGTAGCACCCCGGGCGCCCACGATCGCCGTTGCCCGCTACGCCGTCTCCTCCTCGTCTAGGTCGGCGGCGGCCGGGGCCCGCAGGGGCAGAAGCGCGGAAGCTGTAGCGGCCCAGGCAGTTGAGGTTCGCGTGACGACGGAGTGGGGACAGGCGGGCCACGTCCTCGTCCAGGACGTCGTACTCGCACTGACCGGCGGGCAGGGCCCGCAACCAGGCGACGGCGGCGTCCAGGTAGCGGGTCGTCCACAGCACGGCGGCGTTCAGGGCCCTCCACTCGGGTCGGCGCGTCACCGCGGATCTTCGGGTCCAACCCCGACGCCGGCCCGAGATGGCGCGGCCACCCGGTCAGGTACGCCCTGCGGGTCAGGATGTCGAGCAGGCTGCGCTATCCCCACACTCATCGGCCACCCTCAGTACATACAGGAAAGCGCAGGGTTACGATCTCTCTGTGGCAGACGAGAGCTATGACGTGATTGTGATCGGGACCAGCCAGGGCGGCCGGTTCCTCCCCCTCGATCTGGCGAAGGCAGGCAAGAAGGTGGCGCTCGTCGAGCGCGACCACCTAGGCGGCGTCTGCGTGAACACCGGGTGCACCCCGACCAAGACGATGGTCGCCAGCGCGCGCGTCGCCTATCAGGCGCGGCGCGGGGCGGAGTACGGCGTGCGGACCGGTCCGGTGTCGGTCGACCTCGCCGCCGTGCGGGAGCGCAAGCGGGGGATGGTCGCGGGCGCGCGGGAGAATTACGCGAGCCGCCTGGCGCAGGACGGGGCCGACCTGATCGAAGGCGAGGCCCATTTCACGGGGCCCAAGACGGTCGAGATCGCCCTGAGGGACGGCGGGACGCGGGGGATCAGCGCACCGGTGATCGTCATCGACACGGGCAGTAGGCCCAAGCCGCTGACGATCAGCGGCGCGCAGAACGTCCCTGTCCTCGACTCAACGTCGATCATGGAGCTGGGCGCGCTCCCTGAGCACCTGATCATCCTCGGCGGGGGCTACATCGGGCTGGAGTTCGGGCAGATGTTCCGCAGGTTCGGCAGCGAGGTCACGATCGTCCAGACCGGCCCGCGCCTGATGATGATCGAGGACGATGACGTCTCCGACGAGGTCGCCGCCATCTTGCGCGATGACGGGATCACGGTCCTGACTTCGGCGACGACGGACCGGGTCGAGGAGGCAGGCGGCGGGCGGGTGCGGCTTACCGTTCGCACGCCGGACGGCGAGCGGCAGGTCGAGGGCTCCCACCTGCTGTCGGCCATCGGCCGCGTTCCCAACACGGAGGGGCTCACGCTGGCGGCGGCCGGCATCCGGCTGCGCGACAACGGCTTCATCGAGGTCGATGAGTACCTGGAAACCTCCGTCCCCGGCGTCTACGCCATGGGGGACGTCAAGGGCGGCCCGGCCTTCACCCACCTTTCCTACGACGATTACCGGATCCTGCACGCCAACTTGCTCGGCCGCGAGAAGGCGAGCACGCGGGACAGGATCGTCCCCTATACCGTGTTCATCGACCCGCAACTCGGCCGCGTCGGCATGACCGAGCGGCAGGCCAGGGAGCAAAACCGCGCGGTCCGCATCGTGAAGCTGCCGATGAGCGCCGTCATCCGGGCCCTTGAGACCGGGGAGACGCGCGGCTTCATGAAGGCCGTCATCGACGCGCACACCCAGCAGATCCTCGGCGCCGCCGTGCTCGGCGCAGAAGGCGGCGAGATCATGACGATCATCCAGGTCGCCATGCTGGGCAAGCTCCCGTACACCGCCATGGCGAACGCCATCTTCACGCACCCGTTGCTGGCGGAGGGCCTTAACAGCCTCTTCATGACGCTCGATGCCTAGTTCGGGGTTGAGGAACAGCGGAACGGCTATTGGCGCAGGCGGTGATGCCCCTTCTTCACGCGCCGTCGCACCACGCCGTCGGCTCCGGTCACCCCCAGGACCGCCTCCCCGTCATAACGGGGGTGCACCTGCTGCCGCTCGCGCAGGGCCCGAAGGTCAAGGTGGGCCGATTCCTTCGGTGCGAGCCTCGTGGACGGTGCCGGTTCGCGGGTCCTTCACCATCATGGCCTTGACGGGTTCGAAGAGTACGACGGGGCTGGGGTTGATGGCTTTGCCGTCTGACCCGCGGCGCCGACCGCTCCTCTGCCGTACGGCCGGGTGCGGCCCGGGTCCGGCGGTGGATCTGGCCGGCCGGGCTCATCGCCGAGCCGCCGGGGACGGTTCATCGGGTCGCTCCCGTCCCGAGCGCGGCGAGGGCGGCGGCGAAGCGGGACGAGGGCGCCTGGGCAGCCACCGCCGCGGCGTCGCCGGCGGTGTCGACGTCCCGCAGGAGGGGCAGCATACCCACCGACAGGCCCGTCGTACGCAGCCGTGACAGCTGGGCGGCGCCGGTCGTGGGCTGCGACATCGGCACGCCGAGCAGGAGCGCGGGGTCGGGCCGGCGCAGGCCGAGCAGCCAGAACCCGCCGTCGGCGGCGGGGCCGAACACGGCGTCGCGGGTGGCCAGCGCGGCCAGCGCGCCGGCCAGGAGCGCGGGGGTGACTTGCGGAGTGTCCATGCCGATCAGGACCACGGGCAGCGGGTGGGCCCGGTAGGCGTCCTCGAAGGCGGCGGCGAGCCGCTCGTCCAGCCCGGTGCCCCGCTGTGGCAGGACGGCGAAGCCCGGCGGCAGCCAGGGGCCGGTGCCGCCGCGCAGTGCCAGCACCCGGTGGCGCGCCGGGGCGTCGGCCACCGCGCCCAGGGTGTCGGCCAGCGCGGCGGTGGCCAGGAGCGCGGCCTCGGCGGGGGTGAACGGCGGGGTGAGCCTGGTCTTGACCTGTCCGGCCACTGGTTCCTTGGCGATGACGACGATCTGACCCCCACCGTCGATGTCGTCGACGACCCGGCATGGGAGCGGGTCACGCCGTCGGTCTCCCGCCGCGCGGGGCGCGCCGGGCCGCCCGCGGTCCCGGGCATGCGCGGCCTGCCACATCCTGCTCCGATCGCCGGTCATCTCGTGCCGCCCCGCTCGCTCAGGACCTTGCGCATGTCGCCGACCGCGCGCAGCGTGCCGCGTACGGTGCCGGTGACCTTGGAACGCCCGGCGCGAGGCAGGTAGTCCACCCCGGTCTCGGCGATCCGCCAGCCCCGGTCGGCCGCCCGCAGCACCATCTCCAGCGGGTAGCCGAAGCGCCGGTCGGCCAGGTTCAGGGCCAGGAGGTCCGCGCGGCGGCAGGCCCGCATCGGGCCGATGTCGCGGAGCCTCGTGCCGGTACGGCCGGCCAGCCGCCGGCCGAGGAAGGCGTTGCCCAGCCGCGCGTGCAGCGGCCAGGCCGCTCCCGGCACGGGGACCCGCCTGCCGAGCATCAGGTCGGCGTGACCTGAGACGACCGGCCCGGTCACCCGTGGAAGCTGGCCCGGGTCCAGCGACGCGTCGGCGTCCATGAAGCACACCACCTCGCCGGTCGAGGCCAGCAGTCCCGCATGACAGGCGGCGCCGAACCCGCGTCTGGGCTCGCTCACCACCAGCGCTCCCAGTTCGGCCGCGACACGCGCCGATCCGTCCGTGGAACCGTTGTCCACCACGATCGGCCGGTAACCGTCAGGCATCCGCCCCAGCACCCACGGCAGGGCCGTCTCCTCGTCCAGGCACGGGAGCACCACATCGATCTTCATGCTTGAGACGCTAAGGTCGACAGGGCCTGTCAACCCTTATCGGGTGGTGACGTGTCGCGGAAAAATCCCAGCTCATACCTAATGTAGGAGGGTGATCACACACTTCCGGCGGCGGGTCAGGAGCCTGCGTGCGGAGTACGGCCCGTCACAGGCGGGTGCCGGTCCCGAGGGCCGCCGGAGCGGGCCGGCGCTCGTCGTCTGGGCCTCGCTCGTCGTCGCGGCGTTCGCCGCCGGGGCCGTCCTGCACGCGCTGGGCATGCTGCCCATCGACCACCTGCCGCCCCTGCACGGGCACTTCCGCACACCGCCGCCCTCGCTCGCGGCGCCCCTGCTCCTGGCCGTCCTCGCGGTCGCCGCGCTGCCTGCCCTGACCACGCGGCTGCGCTTCGGGGTGGCACTGCTCGTCGCGTACGGCACGGCTCTGGCGTGGACGGTGCTGCTGGCCGTCTCCGGCGAGGGGTTGGCCCACCCGTTCACCAGCCGGTACGAGTACCTGGCCGTGCTGCCCGCGGTGGGGGACGATCCGCTGGGCTGGCTGGCCTCCTTCACCGAGCGGCTTCCCGGCTATCCCACCCATGTGCGGGGGCACCCGCCGTTGCCCGTGCTGGTGTTGTGGGTCCTGGCGAGGGTGGGGCTGCCTGGTCCGTTCTGGGCGGCGGTGCTGGTCGTGGTGGTCGGCTGCTCGGCGGTCGTGGCCGTCGCGCTCACCGTCCGGCGGCTCGCGGGAGAGGAGATCGCTCGGCTCGCGTTGCCCTACCTCGCGCTGAGTCCGGTCGCGGTGTGGATCGCCACGAGCATGGACGCTTTCTTCGCGGGGGTTGGCGCCTTGGGGGTGGCCCTGCTGGTGTGCGGGGGCGCCGGGGGCAGGGCTCGCGTTCTCCCGGGGGTGGCGGCCGGAGTGTTGCTGGGGGCCCTGCCGTATCTCAGCTACGGCCTGGTGCCCTACCTGCTGATCCCGGTGGTCGCCGCCCTCGCCGCGCGGATCTCCCGCGCGACGGCGCTCGCCTGCCTGGCGGGGGCGGCGGCGGTCACGGCCGCCTTCGCCGCGGGCGGCTTCCTGTGGCCGTCGGGGGTGCTCGCCACCCACGCGGAGTGGGCCGCCGACCCCGGCGCGGCCCGGCCCTACCTCTACTTCCTGGTCGCCAACCTGGCTGTGCTGGCCCTGCTGACCGGCCCGGCGACCGCCGCGGGCCTGGTACGGATGACGCCCGGCGGCATGCGCGCCCTGGTCGCGGCGGCGATCGTGGCCGTGCTCGCCCTCGACGTCAGCGGGGTGACCAGGGGAGAGGTCGAGCGCATCTGGGTTCCCTACGCCACCTGGATCGTCCTGGCCGCCGCCTGGTCGCCGAGGTCGCCGAGGTCGCAGGGGGCGCGGGGCCGCCGGTGGCTCGCCGTCCAGGCCCTGACCGGACTCCTGCTGCAGGGCCTCGTCATCTCCCCGTGGTGATCCACCGGACTCGTGTGCCGGTACCCGCCGCGACAGCCCGGTGCACCCGGGACGGGTCATGGCCGCCGAGGGCCGGAGCATGAACCCGGCGTACGCGATGTCGCCGTGGTAAAGGTCAGCCCAGGGGCGCCGCGGCGAACTCCCGTATCCCCTCGGCGAATCCGATCTCCGCGCGGAACCCGAGATCACGTGCGGCGCGGTCGGGGGCGGCGACGATGTGCCGCACGTCGCCGAGGCGATACTCGCCGGTGGTGACCGGTTCGGGACCTCCGTGCTCGGCCGCGAGAGCGGAGGCCATCTCCCCGATCGTGCGCGGTTCGCCGCTGGCCACGTTGCAGGCCGTCAGCGCCCCTCGGGGGGTGACCGCTTCGAGGGCCGCGAGATTGGCGCGGGCCACGTCCCCGACATGCACGAAGTCACGCCGCTGGCGGCCGTCTTCGAACACCCGGGGGGCCCTGCCCGCCTCCAGCGCGGATCGGAAGATCGCCGCCACCCCGGAGTAGGGGGTGTCCCTGGGCATCCTCGGCCCGTAGACGTTGTGGTAGCGCAGCGCGACCACCGTGCCGCCGACCTCCCGCGCCCAGTTGGCGGCCAGATGCTCCTGGGCGAGCTTGGTCGTGGCGTAGGCGTTGCGGGGGTCCAGGGGCGCGTCCTCGTCGATCACGGCCGGGGTCAGCTCCGCTCCGCACCGCGGGCAGCGGGGCTCGAACCCGCCGCGGGCGAGATCCTCCCGCGAACGCGGGCCGGGCCGGACCCGGCCGTGTCCCGGGCAGTCGTAGGCGCCCTCGCCGTAAACCACCATCGACGAGGCCAGGACCAGCCGTCCCACATCGTGTTCCGCCATGGCCGCGAGCAGTACGGCGGTGCCGTACACGTTGACCGACGCGTAGTCCGGCAGATCGGAGACGTCGGCTCCGAGGCCAACCTTCGCCGCTTGGTGGACCACCGCGTCCATTCCGCGCAACGACCGGGTGAGCAGCTCGGTGTCGCGCACGTCGCCGACCAGGTGCCCGGCCTGGGGCCGGAGGTCGAGACCGGCGACCTCGTGGCCGGCTGCCTCCAGCAGATCGGCCACATGACTTCCGATGAACCCGGCCGCGCCGGTTACCAATACCCTCATCTCGCCGACGCTATTGCCTGATCCGGTGGCGGCCGGAGAACGGCGCGAAAGTTCGCGGCCCGTAAGAACTTCGCCTCGGCTCCGCGGCGGACGCGTGTCGACCGGTTACGCGCCCCATACGCCGGTCCGGCTGGCCGCCTGCACCCCTCCCCCCACCGTCACTCCCCCAGCCGCCCCGGTCGTCTTCGGTGACCGGGCACCCCTTGGCGAACACGCTTCGATCACTGTCAGATCAAGATTTATAACGGTAAGTTATAATACTCAAAAGGGCCTTTTCTATCGGAAACAGGACTCAGAGCCTCATGTCGGGCTGCTTGTGTGAGCGTTCCTCCGTTTCGCGTCAGGCACTGACTCCGGGGGTGATCCGTGTCAGATCGACCGTCGCCAGGACCCGCTCAGCACGACGGTGAGCCCGTTCCGAACCCTGGCCGGAAAGCCACGCGCCCAGGCCGAGGCCTCACCGAGTGGTTGCGCGAACATCCGCCGCCCGGCCCGTTCCGGCCGGAGTTCTGGCGCAGCCCGCTACGCGGCCCGTGGCTGACCTCGGTGTTCGGCATCGTGCTGCTGGTCGGCATCCCCATCCTCGCGATCACAGGGCTGCTGTCGTACGCCGCTTACAATCCCCGGCTGCCGGGCAACGACATAACCCCCGGCAAGGGACTGCTGGGTTTCTATCTCTTCGACTGGCCCACGCATCCGGTGTGGCTGTACCGGCTCACCCAAGGAGTGCACGTCATCCTCGGGCTGACGCTGGTGCCGGTGCTGCTGGCCAAGCTGTGGTCGGTCATCCACAAACTGTTCGCCTGGCCGCCCGCCCGCTCCCCGGCCGAGGCGGTGGAACGGGCCAGCCTGTTGCTCCTGGTCGGCGGGGCGGTGTTCGAGTTCGTCACCGGCATCCTCAACATCCAGCTCTTCTACGTGTTCCCGTTCTCCTTCTACCCGGCGCACCTGTACGGTGCCTGGATCTTCCTGGCGGCGTTCGTGGTCCATGTCGCCTTCAAACTGCCGCGGATGATCAGCGCGCTGCGATCACGCGGCTTCCGCCGCGAGCTGCGCACCGGCCTGGCCGACACCCACCCCGAACCGCCCGATCCCGACGGTCTGGTCGCCCCCGACCCAGCGGCACCCACCATGTCCCGGCGCGGCCTGCTCGCCTTCGTCGGCGGCGGCTCGATGCTGATGTTCGGCCTGTCCGTCGGCCAGACCATCGACGGGCCGCTGCGGCGCACCGCACTGCTGGCCCCCCACGGGCGCGTCTACGGCCCGGGACCGAATGACTTCCAGGTGAACAAAACAGCGGCCGACGTGGGCGTCGACATGGCGGGGATGGGCCCGCAGTGGCAGCTCACGCTGATCGGGCCGCACCCGGTGCGACTGTCCCGCGCCGACCTGCTGGCGATGCCGCTGTACACCTACCGGCTGCCGATCGCCTGCGTGGAGGGATGGTCGACCGAGCAGACGTGGACCGGCGTTCGCCTGGCCGATCTGGCGCGGCTGGCCGGAGCGGCGGTGGGCGGGGTCGACGTCTTCGTCCGGTCCCTGCAGATGGGGGGCGTGTTCAGCCACGCGTCGCTGAGTGCCCGGCAGGTGGCCGATCCCCGTTCCCTGCTGGCGCTGCGGGTCAACGGCGCCGACCTCTCCCTCAACCACGGGTTCCCGGCTCGGATCATGGTCCCGAACGCCCCCGGTGTGCACAACACCAAGTGGGTGCGTCAGCTCGACTTCCTGCCGGCGGATTCATGAGGTCCCGGGTCCGTGACCTGCGCCGGCGGGCGACCACCCGCTACGGCGCCGACCCGTTGCATCTGCTCGCGCTGCTCGCCTGCTTCGCGCTGGCCGGTTACGCCGCCAGCCGCGTCGTCGTCGCGGGCATCTGGGTGGGATTTCTGGTGTGGTTCGTCGGCGCCGCGATCGTCCACGACCTCGTGCTGTTCCCCCTCTACTCCCTCGCCGACGTCGCCGCGCGGTCGCGCCGGTGGCGTCCCCGGCCACGGCCCGGCGTCCGGTGGCCGCCGATGACCAACTACCTGCGCGTACCGGGCGGTCTGTCCGGACTGCTGCTGATCGTCTGGTTCCCCCTCATCCTCGGGGGATCCTCGCGCACCTACCGGGCGGCGGTGGCATTGGACACGAGCCCGTACCTGGGACGATGGCTGCTGGTGACCGGCGTGCTCTTCGCCGGATCGGCGATCGCCTACGCCGTCCGGCTGCGACGAGACAGAGCCCCCTCCGTATCACGAGGCAAGATCTCCTCCGGACCGCCAGGCCCTCCCGGGCCGTCAGGCACCCCCGGCCCGCCTGGACCATCCGAACCACGTGCTCCTCCTGAGCCTCCCGGGCCGGGGGCTGTCCGGTGAACGGTACGACTCGATCGTGATCGGTTCGCGCCGGCCGTCCCGATGCGGCGACACACTCACCCCGGGCGGACAAGCGCGCGAAGGACTTCGGGGCACCTTGGCGGGCGAACCCGCGCCGCTCGGCGTCGACCCGCTGCGAGACACGGCCCGGATCCCGGGAAACGGCGCAGACGAAGCAGGTACGGTTGGGCGACCAGAACATCGTTGTCGCATCCATCTGGTTACCACACCCGGTGGATGCGGCAGAACAGCAGGTCAGAGGGTCAGGGTAAGGCTCCGTGCCACCGACGGCAGTGGGGATCGGCGCTCCGGGCCCCGGGCACCGGAGGTGGCGGTGGAGGAACACCCGCGTGGAAACGGTCGGCGACAGACCGATCGCCAGCCCACCGAGAAACGCGCTGTCACGGCGAAGCCGGGCATGTTCCTCAGCGACAGCGCCTTCGTGCCGACGCTGTTCTCGCTCTTCCCGCCGGTGCGAGGCAAGGGCGTGCCGTCGCGGGCGCGAAGGGCCGGTACCTACCTGGCCGCGCGGGCCATGCCACTCATTCGCGTCCACGCGGCCAGGCCGTCGTTTCACCTGCGGCGGCGTATCGCCCGGAGGGGCATCGGCCCGCTCGTCATCCTGGGCTCGCACACGGTCGCCGGGGCGTACGCCGTCGCCGTCGGCGGCTGAAGAGGCGCCTTGGACGGCTTCGGCGACGCCCTGATCGGTGACTGGCACCGTGCCGCCTATGCCGCGGTCAAGGCGCTGGCGTTGTTCCTGACCGCCGTGGTGGCGTTCCGGCTCACCGAGCGCCGGACGATGGCGGAGTTCGCCCCGTTCGACTGGGTCGCCGCCGTCGCGGTCGGTGCCATCGTCGGGCGTACGGCCACCGCGTCCGACGCCTCGTGGCTGACGGGAGCCGCGGCGCTGCTGGCCCTGCTCGTCGCCCACTCGGCCGTCACCAGGCTGCGGTTCCTGCCGGTCGCCAGCCGCCTGATCGACCCGCCGCTGCGGATCCTGATCCGTGACGGACATGTCAACCGGCGCGACCTACGCCGCTGCGGGCTCACCGAGGCCGACCTCGAGGCCGTGCTGCGCCGGCACGGGCACCACGACCCGACGGGCATCCACCTCGCGATCTTCGAGGCCAAGGGCGCCGTCTCCATCCTTCCGCATCCCCCGGCCGCCCCGGTAGCCACGACGCCCCCACCGGGTGCCGACGGGTAGCACCAGCCGCCGCCGAACCTTGGATTGACCGCACACGACCGGAAGGAGAGAACATCCACGATGAGCACGGCCTACGCAACCGAATGCTGGCTCACCCCAAGCGCCAAGGCCAACCCCTCGCCGATCCACGGCAATGGCCTGTTCGCCATCGAACAGATCCGCCAAGACGAGGTGATCATGCGGCTCGGCGGACAGCTGATCAACGATGAGGCCCTGACCACCCTCACACCGCCCTACAGCAGCCTGACCGTCGAGGAGAGCGTTCACCTGCTTCTCGACCCCGCCCATCCAGTTCGCTATGGCAATCACTCCTGCGAGCCGAACCTCTGGCACCGCGACGCAACCACCGTGATCGCACGACACGACATCAACCCCGGCGATGAACTGACCATCGACTACGCCACCCACACCGGCGTTGCAACATGGTCGATGGCCTGCCGCTGCGGCAAGGTCCGCTGCCGCCGCACCGTGACCGGCAACGACTGGCAACTGCCCCAGCTCCAGTCCGCCTACGGCACTCACTGGAGCCCGCCACTACTCGAACGCATCAAAGCCGCCACCAGACACAGGCATTCAGACAGTTGGAATACCTGACGTCGCCAGAGCTGTCCTCCGACAAGGACAAGGAAGACGCCCTCAAGCTGATCACGGTTGACCGCTGACCGTACGCCTGCCTGCGGGAACGGGCGTCAAGATCGACTCATGGCCGGTTTTACCGGTATCTCGGCTGGACCCGGATATCAGTAATCAACTGATCCCGGGGCGTGAACGCCCAGGATCGTCAACCTGCCGGACGACAGTCTCGGACTGGTACCACAACTCGCCTTCAGATCATGGCCGAGTGATCGCTAAAAGAGACCGACATCGTACAGAGCACGTCGCTCTGGCGGTTGAAGGGATCTCGGGATCGGTGAGGCTTCTTCCTCTTCGTTGGGGTTTTTGTAGTGGTGGTGAAGCCGAGGAGTCGTGTGCCGGCCCCGGTCGAGGATGACTCGGTCCGGTGCTGGGTGCCGCCCTGGCAGAGGACGCCTGCTCACGCGGGGGTTGGCGCCGTACACCAGCTCAGGCGCCTCCACTGCTCGCTGGGCCGGGGTGGCCTCGTGTCGCCGGGTCCTGTGTGTCGCCCGGTGCCGCTCCGGGAACGGCTGACCGTAGAACGGCCTTGGGTTCCGGCGAATCCAAGGGTGCACAACCTCCCAGACCACCCCAACAGCCTGGGCTCGGCCCTTGGGATCGCGGGAACTCTGGGGGTAGCCGTAGTCGCCGCCGAAAATCGGGCGGATATCGCTGGCCGGCGATGATGCGGCCGGTTGGCCGTGCCGATCAGGTGCTCGCCTGGAGCATGGCGAAGTCGGCGTGGGCCTGATCGTCGCGCGGGGGCGACCAGATGGTGGGCGTCATGACCCGAGCACCGGCCGTCCTGGATTGCCGCAGCAGGCATCATGCCGTGGTAGAGATCACCGTCCACTTTCAAGTGCCTCCGGCCCGGTGGCACGATGTCTCCACGGTCCGGGAGTAATTGCCAGCACAGTGCCGATCGGCACCGTCGCCCAGGCCGCCAACACCGCGAACGCCGCCCCCGTCGGCATGTAGTCCTGTGGGGACTGATCGAGAAGCTGCATCCCGGCGACCAGCGGCAGGAACCTACCGACATCCGATCCGCCGGGAATACCCATGAGGATCACCGGTAGCACGAACACGATTGCGATCAGCACCACGGCCGCAACTGCTCCGCTGCGCAGCAGGGCGCCGAGCGCCAGGCCGACGAGAGCGGTCATCAGCAGCATGAGCGCCGCCGCACCGATTCGCTGCCAAGCGTCCGTGGGCAGGAACGACGGATGGAACGGGGCGGCCACCAGCCTGCCGTACACGTAGCCGATGGCCCCGATGAGCACGAATGCAGTCAGGGCCGCACCGGCCAGCACCACCACCTTGGCTAGGAGGACGCCCCTGCGTGACGGCATGGCGGTGTAGGTCAGGCTGATCATCCCCGACGCGTGCTCGCCCGTCATCGTGATCACGCCGAGCATGCCGATCAGCAGCGCCGAGAGCATCACCCCGACGAAGACCACCGCCCACACCCGCAGCCCGGCCTGGTCGGCGGAGTGGCCGGCGTCGAGACTTGAAAGGCTCGTTACCCCTGTGGACACGGTGAGGACCAGCGCGCAGCCAACGCTCGCCGCGAGGGCCCACAGGGTCGAGCGCAGCGTCCGGAATTTCAGCCACTCCGCAGCCAGCACGTTCATGACATGCCTCCCACAGCCTCGAGATAGACGTCCTCCAGCGACGTACCAGGCCGGATGAACTCGGCCGTGGGCACGTCGGCCACCAGCCGCCCGCGGGCGATAACGATCAGATGGTCGGCGGTGATCGCCATCTCGGACATCAGGTGACTCGACACCAGGACCGTGCGTCCCTCGGCGGCCAGCGACCTGAGCAGGTCCCGCGTCCACTTGACACCCTCGGGGTCGAGCCCGTTGATAGGCTCGTCCAAGATCAGCACAGGGGGGTCGCCCAGCAGCGCCGCCGCGATCCCGAGCCGCTGCTTCATGCCGAGGGAGTAGACCCCGATCCGCTTGCGCACTCCGCCCAGCCCCACCCGCTCGAGCAGGGGTGCGATCCGGTCGCGCGGCAGGCTGTTGGAGGCGGCCAGCCACCGCAGGTGCTGGTCGGCGCGGCGCCCGCCGTGCACCGCGGTCGCGTCGAGCAACGCACCGACCCTGGTGAGGGGCTTATCGATCTTCTGATACGGCAGGCCGTCGACCAAGGCACGCCCCGCCGTGGGGCGTTCGAGCCCGACGATCAGCCGCATCGTGGTCGTCTTCCCCGCCCCGTTGGGCCCGAGGAAGCCGGTGACCCGGCCGGGGTGTACCTCGAAGGAGAGGTCATCCACGGCCTGGTCGCGTCCGAAGTGTTTGGTGAGACCGGCAATTTCGATCATGCCTTCGACGATCCTCCGTTCGGCGCGGTTTCCGCGTCTGCCACAGGTCCGATGCGGTATCGGACTCTGGTCCGATGCACGGACCCGGGCCACCGGTCTACCGTCAAGATGTGCCTGCGACCGAGATCCGCCCGCCGCTGCTCAGCCGGGTGCCCTGCCGGGCCTGGGTGCTGCTCGACGGCCTGTGGGCGGTGGGGGTGGGGCTTTCCTACGTGGCGTTGGTGACGTACCACGGCACGGGATGGGTGGGGGTCGTCTCGGCGCTGGCCACGACGTTGCCGCTGGCCGTACGGAGAATCTGGCCGCGCAGCGTGTTCTGCCTGGTCGCCGCTTGTGCACTATGGATGCAAGCACTGATTCCAACCGGAGCGGAGCTCCTGGCTCAGCCCATGGCCCTCTACATGGTCGGGCGGTTGGTCGGCGGCCGGTGGGCGGGCGGCGCGCTGGCGATGGCGCTTGCGGTGGCGGGGATCGCGCTGCTCCAGCCTCCGATCGACCGCACGATGGTCATGCAAGCCTTGCTGGCGGGCGGGGTGCTGGTGGCGTTCTGGGCAGCTGGGCTGATGATGCGCGAGCGCGGACTCTACATCGAGCGGCTGGCCGCGCACGCCGAAGAGCGTGTCAGGACGGGGGCGGCCGAGGAACGTCTGCGCATTGCCAGGGAACTACACGACATCGTGGGGCACAGCCTCAGCACGATCGCCGTGCAGGCGGGGGTCGCCGAACACGTGGGCAGGCCGGAGGTGATGTCCCGGGCGCTGTACTCCATCGGCGAGATGACCAGGTCGGCGCTGCAGGAAACCCGGCGTGTACTGGGCGTCCTGCGCGAGGACGGCGAGGCCTCGCTCGCGCCCGCCCCCACCCTGTCCGACCTCCCCGAGCTGGTCGAGCGGACGCGGGCGGCGGGGATCCACGTGAGCCTGTCCTTCACCGGTGACGTACCACATGAGCTGGGATTGACCGTGTACCGAATCGTCCAGGAAGCACTGACCAACGTGATCAAGCATGCCGGGGCCGGTCACTCCCGCGTGACAGTGGCGCAGGAGGTGGATGGCACACGGGTGGAGGTGGTCGACGATGGGCGGGGAGGTGGGCCGGGGGCGTCTGGCCACGGGCTGGCCGGGTTGCGGGAGCGGGTACGCATGTTCGGCGGCGCCTTCGAGGCGGGGCCCCGGCCGCTCCACGGCTTCCGCGTGTACGCCTTGCTTCCACCACAGGACGCGACTGAGCGTCCGAACCGGACGCAGAGCCAGGTGACGCCGGGACGCACGGCGTCGGCGGAGGAGCAATGACCACGCGGGTGGTGGTAGCCGACGACGAGGCGCTGGTCCGAGGGGGCTTCCGGCTGCTCGTCGACAGCGCGCCAGGTCTGTCCGCGGTCGGGGAAGCGGCCACCGGCAAGGAGGCGGTGGAGATCACCCGCCGCGAGCGGCCCGACGTGGTGCTCATGGACGTGCGCATGCCTGTCATGGACGGTATCGAGGCGACCCGCCAGATCTGCTCTGCGCAGCCGGAGGTTCGGGTTCTCATCGTGACCACATTCGACCTGGACGAGTACGTCTACGGCGCGCTGCGCTCCGGCGCCGCGGGCTTTCTGCTCAAAGACACCCTGCCGCCTGACCTGCTCCAGGCCATCCACGTGATCGCCGGAGGCGAGTCGCTGCTCGCGCCCACCGTCACCCGGCGGCTCATCGAACGCTACGTGGCCCACGTGCCCCCACCCCGGCATCTACAGATCACCGACCGCGAGCGAGAGGTGCTCGTCCTGATCGCCAAAGGCCTGTCCAACCAGGAGATCGGCGCCGAGCTCTACCTCAGCCACGGTACGGTGAAAACACACGTCGGCCACCTGCTGGCCAAGCTCGGCGCGCGCAGCCGGGTGCACCTGGTGATCGCCGCCTACGAAGCGGGATTGGTGCCCTGACCCTGCCCCAGGTGTTCTGTCTCGGGAGGTTGTGGACGGGTACAGGGCTCGACCCAGGGATCCTGCGGCGCGGTGTTTCGGCGGGTCTTTCGCTCCGGTCACATCGGCGGCCGCCTGTCGGACCAGGGGATCGCCGACATCGTCTGCGGCGTGGCAGGGCGGGCCGGGCTGGGTGAGGCCGGCGGTGAGCCTTGTTTCATGAGTCGTCACCCATGAAACAAGCCGACCCCCGCGTGTGGACACCACACGCCACCCCTCCGCCGGTCGGTCAGATGTGTCGTCACTCATGGCCAACCCGTAAACGATCTCAGGCCCCGACATTGGTCCTGCATCACCGCAGGTCAAGGGCATATCCGACGAAAGTTTCGTCAGGATTACTGGGACCCCTGGTGCGCGCGGCGGCTGCCGTCGCCGAGTCGCGGGGCATGGGGGCGGCCGTCGAGGCGCCGCGGGGAGGGCGAGCTGTCGCAGGGGCGGTGACGCGGGGGCGCGCAACCGCCCGGCGAGCCGGTCCGGCCCAACACGACAGGCCGATGCCCGCACCGCCGGTTCGTCTACATGTCTCCGACAAACGCGGCACTGGACCTCAAGTTCACGCCGGGGGTTTCCCCACTCACCAGGTCAGCCGTGGTTGACCCGCCAGAAGTCGGAGACCGTCTGGCGATTCTGCATGTCCCCGAGGAGTCCCTTGGGGTCGGTGTGGAAGAGCTGCGCCTTCCAGTCGGGCAGCCCGGGTGGGGTGACCAGCGGCTTGACCGTGTCGTTGCCGGAGATGCCGCCCTCGCCGATCTCGTGCTTGACGCCCTCCTCGGTCATGATGAAGTGGACGTACAGCTTGGCCGCGTTGGGGTGCTTGCTCTTGGCGGCGATCGCGACGTACTTGGGGTAGCTGAAGCCGACGAACGGTGCCATCCCCTCGCACGTCGCCTGGGTGTACCCCTTGTCCTCGTTGTTGCGGAACTTCGAGATCGACATGAACCCGATCTTCTTGTCGGTGGCGCTCGGCGCGCCCACCGCGCCGGAGATGTCCTCGTCGGAGCCGGTCAGCACCGGCTTGTTGCCCGCCATCCGCTTGATCCACTCATAGGCGGCGCTCTTCTCCCCGGTCTGCAGAGCCTTGCCGTACTTGGTCTGGTACGCCTGCTCCAGCGCCTGGTTGCCGTGCGCGTCCAACTGGGTGAAGAAGGACAGCACGGTCGGCTTGCCCAGTGGGTCCTGCATCACCAGCTTGCCGGCCCACTCCGGCTCGGTCAGGTCCCACACGTTCTTCACCGGGCACCCTTCCGGCGACAGCTTGGTGTTGTAGGCGAAGACCGTGGCCTTCGACAGCGCGAGCAGCGGGTTCTGGTTCTCGGCCGGGATCTGGCCCGTGAGGTCGGCGGGCACCCACGTCTGCGCCACGCCCTGCGGGATCAGCTGGCCCACCAGCACCCCGCCGTCCTCGTACATCGCCGCGTCGATCGTGACGTTGTCGGCGGCGTGCTCCCTGATCATCTTCTCGGCGGTCTGCGGGGTGTCCGATTTCACCCCTTCCATCGTGATGCCGTACTTCTTGGTGAACGCCTTGGCCACCTCCTCGATGTCGCCGCTGGAGTCGTAGACCAGCACGCTGCCCTCCTTCTTGGCGGCGGTGACCAGCGCGTCCAGGTCGAGGTTCGCGTCGAGCGAGGGGCCGGGCAGCGGCTTGGCGGTCGTCACCGGCGCCCCGTCGCCGGTGGCCGTGGAAGGCGCGCAGGCCGCGGCGGCAAGCGCCAGCAGCGCCATAGAGATGATCTTCCTGGTACGCCTCACGGTAGCGTCACTCCTCTTGCCCATCGGGGTCGTAGGCGCCGCCCAGAGCCCCGACTCGGCGCCGCGATGGGCTCAACAATGAACATCACGTGAATAGCTTGTCAAGACATTCTTACCTTGATGGAATGTCCGACACATTCTCGTTACCGGACGGGCGGCCCGGCGAGCCGGCCTGAGCCGACCATTGGTCAGGACATTCTGACGTCAGATACCATTTGACCGTGACTGCGACGAGATTGGACATCGACCTCGACCGGTCGAGCCCTGTCCCCCTGTACTTCCAGGTGGCCGAGCGGATCGCGGAGGCGATCCAGACAGGCGAACTGCTACCGGGATCCCGGCTCGACAATGAGATTCAGCTCGCCGACCAGCTGGGGCTTTCGCGCCCGACCATCCGCCAGGCCATCCAGTACCTCGTCGACAAGGGGCTGCTGGTCCGCAAGCGCGGCGTCGGCACCCAGGTCGTACACGGCCAGGTCAAGCGGGCGGTCGAGCTCACCAGTCTCTACGACGACCTGCGCAGGGCAGGGCAGAAGCCGATGACCCGGGTGCTGTCCATCGACACGGTCGCCGCCGAGGAGAGCGTTGCCGACGCCCTCGGGGTCGCGCCGGGCGCCGCGGTGCTCCGGCTGGAGCGGCTCAGATACGCATCCGGGGAGCCCCTCGCCCTGCTGCACAACTGGCTGCCGCTGGGATTGACGCCCCTGTCGGCCGAGGCGCTCGAGGAGCGCGGACTTTATGAGCTGCTGCGCTCGGCCGGCGTCCGGATGCGGGTCGCGAACCAGCGGATCAGCGCCCGTGCCGCCACCCCGGCCGAGGCGCGGCTGCTGAACGAGCGTCGCGCCTGCCCGCTGCTCACCATGGTCCGCACGACCTACGACGACCAGGGCAGGGCCGTGGAGCACGGCTCACACGTCTACCGCGCCTCCCACTACTCCCTCGAGGTCACCCTTGTGGAGCGCTGAGCGCGTCACCCCTTCCGGCTACTCATGGTGATGATGATAGATAGTCAGAATGTCAGGACAAACCATTGACGGTTTACCTGTCGTTCATCTAGAACTGGAGGCCCCTGGACAAGGAGCCACCATGCGTGTGGGTTTGTTAGGTCTTGGCCGTATAGGCGTGTTCCATGCCGCCACCCTCTCGACTCTCGTCGACGACCTTGTCGTCTCCGACATGGATCACGCCAGAGCCGAGGAGGTGGCGGGACGCCTCAAGGCCCGGGTCGGAGATCCCTTCGATGCGGACGCGGTGGTGATCGCGACCCCGACCTCCACCCATGCGGAGGCGCTGCTGCGGGCATGTGATCTTGAGGTTCCGGCGTTTTGCGAGAAACCCGCGGCCCCGAGCGTGGCGGAGACCCTGCGGGTCGCCGAAGCGGTCGAGCGTAGCGGCACCGCCGTGCACATTGGCTTCCAGCGGCGCTTCGACGCCGGTTACACCGCCGCACGCGATGCGCTGCGCGGCGACGAGCTCGGCGAACTGCACCGGGTTCACCTGCTGACCGCCGATCCGAAGCCTCCGGCCGCCGAGTACGTCGCGCTGTCCGGCGGCATCTTCCGGGACTGTCACATCCACGACTTCGACGTCCTGCGCTGGGTCACCGGCCGCGAGGTGGACACCGTCTACGCGACCGGCTCCAACCGGGGCGAGACGTTCTTCACCGAGGCCGGGGACGTCGACACCAGTGCCGCCCTGATGACCATGGACGACGGCACGCTGGTCACCCTGCAGGGCTCCCGCTACAACGGCGCCGGGTACGACGTGCGGATGGAGCTGGCCGGAACCCGGGCCACCTGGGCGGTGGGACTCGGTGACCGGACCCCGCTGCGTTCGGCCGAGGGCTTCGATCCGAGCGGGCAACCGTGGCCGGACTTCCAGGCCAGGTTTGACACCGCGTACGTCGCGGAGATGCACGCGTTCCTGGCGATGGCGCGAGGCGAGCGCGAGAGCCCCTGCACGGTCCAGGACGCCCTGGCGGCGCTCTACCTCGCCGAGGCGGCCGATCTGTCACTTCGCGAGGGACGGCCGATCCACCTCCTGGAGGTGGTGAAGTGAGGATCGCCGCCGCACCGATCTCCTGGGGGGTCTGCGAGGTACCCGGCTGGGGACACCAGCTGTCCGCCGAGCGGGTGCTGGCCGAGATGGCCGAGCTGAGCCTGACGGCCACCGAACTGGGCCCCGACGGCTTCCTGCCCACCGACCCCGGGCGCCGCGCCCACCTCCTCGACCGCTACGGCCTGCGCGCCGTGGGCGGCTTCGCTCCCGTGGTCCTGCACGACCCCGCCCACGACCCGCTGCCGGGCCTGCGGGCCACGCTGGCCTCCTTCGAGGACGAGACGGTAGCCGTCCTGGCCGCCGCCACCGGCGTGGACGGCTACGACACGCGCCCCACGCTGGACGCCGGGGGCTGGCGCACGCTCCTTACCAACCTGGAGCGGATCCGCCGCGAGACGGCCCGCCCGGTCACCCTGCACCCGCACGTCGGAACCATGATCGAGACCAGGGAGGAGGTGGACCGGATCCTCGACGGCTGCGGCGTCGCGCTCTGCCTGGACACCGGTCACCTGCTCATCGGCGGCACCGACCCACTGGACGTCGTCCGCAGGGCTCCCGGACGGATCGCCCACGTCCACCTCAAGGACGTCGAGGCGGCCCTCGCCGAGCGGGTCCGGGCGGGCGCTCTCACCTACACCCAGGCCGTGAAGGCGGGGATCTACCGTCCGCTCGGCCAAGGTGACGTGGACGTCGCGGGCATCGTCGCCGGTCTGACGGTGGCCGGGTACCCCGGCTGGTACGTGCTGGAGCAGGACGTCATCCTCGGCTCCGAGGACGCGAACCCGATGGAGAACGTCCGCGCGAGCCTGGCCTGTCTCGGAGGCCTCACGTGAGCGTGTCCACCGAGGTGCTGACGATGGGTCGGGTCGGGGTGGACGTCTACCCGCTGCAGGTCGGGGTGTCGCTGCGGGAGGTGGAGACCTTCGGCAAGTACCTGGGCGGCAGCCCGACCAACGTGGCCGTGGCCGCCGCCCGGCTGGGCCGCTCCAGCGCGGTGATCACCCGGACGGGCGCGGACCCGTTCGGCGCGTTCGTCCATGACGCGCTGCGCGGATACGGCGTCGACGACCGTCACGTCACCGCGGTGCCCGGCCTGCCGACCCCGGTGACGTTCTGCGAGATCCGGCCCCCGGACGATTTCCCGCTGTATTTCTACCGCTACCCCAAGGCCCCCGACCTGGAGATCCTCCCCGAGGAGCTGGACCTGGCGGCGATCGCCTCAGCGGGGGTGTTCTGGACGACCGTGACCGGGCTGTCGGCGGAGCCGTCCTGCGGCGCGCACCTGGCCGCCTGGCGGGCCCGGGGACGGGCGCCGTACACGGTGCTGGACCTGGACTACCGGCCGATGTTCTGGCCGGATGCGCAGACGGCCCGCGACCGGGTGCGCGCGGCGCTCGGACAGGTCACCGTCGCGGTCGGCAACCTGGAGGAGGCCGAGGTGGCCACCGGCACGCGCAAGCCGCATGAGGCGGGCCGGGCGCTGCTGGAGGCCGGGGTCGAGCTGGCAATCATCAAGCAGGGCCCAGACGGGGTGCTCGGCATGACCTCCACAGAGACAGTGGAGGTGCCGCCGGTGAAGGTCGAGGTGGTCAACGGGCTCGGCGCGGGCGACGCCTTCGGCGGGGCGCTCTGCCACGGCCTGCTGGAGGGCTGGCCGCTGGAACGGGTACTGAGGTTCGCCAACGTGGCCGGGGCGATCGTGGCCGGCCGACTGGCCTGCGCCCCCGCCATGCCCACCGTGGACGAGATCGAGAACGTCCTGTCAGGTGGATTTCCGAAGGGGGACGTCGCGCATGCGTGAAGAGGACTACCGGCGGTTGCTCGACGACCGGGCCTGGCACCCGGAGCGGGTGACCGAGGCGGCCACCAAGCGCAGGCGCAGGCCGTTGCCGGCCGGTCGCGACCAGTTGCTGATCATCGCGGCCGATCACCCGGCGCGGGGCGCACTCGGCGTCGCCGGCCGGCCGATGGCCATGGAGAGCCGCGCCGGTCTGCTGGATCGGCTCATGACCGCCCTGGCCAGGCCAGGCGTGGACGGGCTGCTGGCCACGCCCGACATCGTCGAGGACCTGTTGCTGCTCGGCGCGCTCGACGACAAGATCGTGATCGGTTCGATGAACCGGGGCGGCGTGCAGGGCTCGGTGTTCGAGTTCGACGACCGCTTCACCGCCTACGACGCCGAGTCGATCGCGGCGATGGGTTTCGACGGCGGCAAGATGCTGTGCAGAATCGCGCTGGAGGACGCTGCGACCGCCGCCACACTGGCGAGCTGCGGGCACGCCGTCACCCGGCTGGCCAGGCACGGGCTGATGGCGATGATCGAGCCGTTCTGGTCCAGGCGGATCGACGGCGTGGTGAGGCACGACCTGTCACCGGAGGCGATGATCCATGCCATCAGCGTCAGCCAGGGGCTCGGCGCGACCTCCGCCCGTACCTGGCTGAAGGTCCCGGTGATCGAAGGGATGGAGCGGGTCATGGAGGCCACGACGCTGCCGACCCTGCTCCTCGGAGGTGATCCCGACAAGGCGCCCGACCAGGTCTTCAACTCCTGGAGCAAGGCGCTGCGGCTGCCCGGCGTGCGTGGCCTGGTCGTCGGCCGGGCACTGCTCTACCCGCCCGGCGACGACGTGGTGGCGGCCGTGGACACCGCGGCGAGACTGCTGGAGTCGTCATGACGCACATTCCCTACGGCACCGCCGCCTCGCCCCCGTGGGCGGTGGAGATCACTCCCGAGTCGGCAGGCTGGACGTATGCCGGCCTGCGGATCGTGGATCTACCGGACCACCCGGTGTCCTTCTCCACAGGTCAGGAGGAGATGCTGGTCCTGCCGTTGTCGGGCTCATGCGAGGTCGCCGCGGACGGTCTGCGGCTGTCGCTGTCCGGGCGCACCTCGGTCTTCGCCGCGGTCACCGACTTCGCCTACCTGCCGATCAAGACGTCCGCGGTGATCACTGGCCACGGCCGCATCGCGCTCCCCGCAGCCCGGGCGACCCGCCGGTTTCCCGTCCGCTACGGCCCGGCGGACCGAGTCCCGGTGGAGGCGCGCGGCGCCGGGCAGGCCAGCCGCCAGGTCAACAACTTCTGCGCCCCCGACGCCTTCGACTGCGACAAGCTCGTCGCGGTCGAGGTGCTCACCCCCGGCGGGAACTGGTCGTCCTACCCGCCGCACAAGCACGACACGGCCTCCGCGCACGAGGCCGTACTGGAGGAGATCTACTACTTCGAGGGCGGCCCCGGCTACCAGCGGGTATACGGCACGCACGACACACTGGCCGAGGTGAGCGGCGGCGACGTGGTGCTCGTCCCGCACGGTTACCACGGCCCCTCGATGGCCGCCCCCGGCTACGACCTGTACTACCTGAACGTGCTGGCCGGACCCGCCGAGCAGCGGTCCATGGCCTTCTGCGACGACCCCCGGCACGCGTGGATCCGCTCCTCCTGGGCGGACCAGCCGGTCGACCCCCGCGTGTCGTGTCGCGTCGCGGACGCCGGGAGCGGATTACCTGGAGGTACTTCATGAGGCTCACGGTGGCTCAGGCACTGGTGCGGTTCCTGGCGAACCAGTGGGCGGAGCGTGACGGCGTCGAGCAGCGGCTGATCGCGGGCGTCTTCGGCATCTTCGGCCACGGTAACGTGGCGGGCGTCGGCCAGGCCCTGGCCGAGCAGGGCGCGGGCACCGGCGACGCGCTGCCGTACTACCTGGCCCGCAACGAGCAGGCCATGGTGCACACCGCCGTCGGTTACGCCCGCACGCGCGACCGGTTGTCCACCTTCGCCTGCACCACCTCCGTCGGCCCCGGCGCCACCAACCTGGTCACCGGCGCGGCGCTGGCCACGATCAACCGCCTCCCGGTGCTGCTGTTGCCCGGTGACGTCTTCGCCACCCGGGTCGCCAACCCGGTACTGCAGGAGCTGGAGGACCCGCGCTCCTACGACGTGACGGTCAACGACGCGTTGCGTCCGGTCTGCCGCTTCTTCGATCGGATCAACCGGCCCGAGCAGCTGCCGTCCGCCCTCCTGGCCGCGATGCGGGTATTGACCGACCCGGCCGAGACCGGCGCGGTCACCCTGGCACTCCCCCAGGACGTGCAGGCCGAGGCCTGCGACTGGCCCGAGGAGCTGTTCGCCCGGCGGGTCTGGCACGTGGCCCGGCCGGTGCCTGAGCCCGCCGCGCTGGCCAGGGCGCTCGAACTGATCCGCAGCTCGCGCAGACCGCTGATCGTCGCCGGAGGCGGGGTCGTCTACAGCCGGGCCTGCACGGAACTGGCTCGCTTCGCCGAGAACCACGGCGTGCCGGTGGCCGAGACCCAGGCGGGTAAGGGCGCACTGCCGTACGACCACCCGTGCGCGGTCGGCGCGGTCGGCCACACCGGCACCGCCGCCGCCAACGCCCTGGCCAGGGAGGCGGACCTGGTCATCGGCGTCGGGACCCGCTACAGCGACTTCACCACCGCCTCCCGGACCCTCTTCGGCCGGGCCCGGTTCCTCAACGTCAACGTCACCGCCTTCGACGCGGCCAAGAACTCCGGCGCGATGCTCGTCGCCGATGCCCGCGAGGCCCTGAGCGCCCTTGACCAGGCGGACTGGCGGGCCGACCCCGAGTGGACCCGTCAGGCGGCCGCCCTGGCCGTCGGCTGGCAGGCCGAGATCAGCCAGACCTACGCCGGGACGGAGCTGACCCAGCCGGTCGTGCTCGGCATTCTCAACGAGATCGCCGAGGACGGCGTGGTCGTCAACGCGGCCGGGTCCATGCCGGGCGACCTGCACCGGCTGTGGCGGGCCCGCGACCCCAAGGGCTACCACGTGGAGTACGGCTACTCCTGCATGGGTTATGAGATCGCCGGAGGGCTCGGGGTGAAGCTCGCGGCCCCGGAGCGCGAGGTGTTCGTGCTGGTCGGCGACGGCTCCTACCTGATGATGGCCCAGGAGATCACCACCGCCGTGCAGGAGGGCGTCAAGCTCGTGATCGTCCTGGTGGACAACCACGGCTTCGCCTCGATCGGCGACCTCAGCGAGTCGGTGGGGGCCCTTCGCCTGGGCACCGCCTACCGGATGCGCGGCTCGGGAGGGAGGCTGGACGGCGACCGGCTCCCTGTGGACCTGGCGGCCAACGCGGCCAGCCTCGGCGCCGACGTGCTGCGCGCCGGTGATCCGGAGGCGCTGCGGGCCGCGCTGGTCAAGGCGGTGGCGTCCGCGCACACCACGGTCGTCTACGTCGAGACCGCCCCCGGCGGCGGACCCGGCGCCCAGGCCTGGTGGGACGTCCCGATCGCCGAGGTGTCGGAACTGGCCCAGACCCAGGCCGCGCGTGAACACTACGACGAGGCCAAACGCGATCAGCGGCCCTACCTGTGATGGGGTGGACGCTGGCATTCGCCGTGGTGGCGATCCTCTTTGTGCTGATCAGCGGAGCCAACGACGGATCCACCCTGATCGGGCTGGGGCTCAGATTCCCCCGCTCGCCGGGATGGGCGATCGCCGCGCTTCTCATGGTGGCGCTCTTCGCCGGGCCGTACGTGCTGGGGGTCTCGGTCGCGCGGACCTTCACCGAGGGGCTGGCGGGGCTCGGCACGAGCGGCGGAGCGACGGCGTTCCTGGCGGGGGTGGTGACCGCGGTGATCGTGGTCGCGGTGCTGACCGGCAAGGGACTGCCGACCAGCCTGACTCTCGCGGTGATCGGCGGCATCGCCGGTGCGGGGCTCGGTACGGGGCTGCCGGTGTCGTGGCAGGGCCTGGGCGCGGTCCTGGCCGTCGGGGCCGGCGCCCCCCTGGTCGGCCTGATCCTGGGCCACCTGCTGGGAACCCTGTCACACCGGGTGCCGTCCTACCGCCGGATGCCCCGCCTCGTGCTCACCGCCCATCTGCTGGCCTACGCGGCCCAGTGCGTGGCCTATGCGGTGAACGACGGCCAGAAGATGATCGCGGTGGTCAGCGTCGCGGTGGACGTGGGCCGCGACGGGCTGGGCGGGGTCGGCCCCGTCGAGGTCCCGCCGGTGTGGATGGCCGTCCTGGTGGCGCTGTTCCTCGCCGGATCCCTGACCAGTCTCACCCGCGTGGGAGAGCGGCTGGGGCGCGGCCTGGTCATCACCCGGCCGTTGTACATCGTCTCGGCCGAGACGGCGGCCACCGGGGCCGTCCTGGGCAGCTCGATCCTGGGAAGCCCGGTGAGCATGACCCAGTCGATCACGGCCGGGGTCGTCGGCGTGGCGGCGAGCGAAGGAGCCAGGAGGGTGCGATGGCAGAGCGTCGTGAACATGGGTACAGCGTGGCTGGTCACGCTGCCGTCCTCGATGGCCCTGGGCTGCCTGGCCGGACTCGCGCTGAGGCTGCTGTGAGCGGCATGGGCGGTCGCGCCCGGCGGTTCGCGCGGGCCTGGGACGACCTTCGCGGCCGGTCCGGACGGCGGGTCGTCGACCTGGTCCGCGGCCAGGTCGCCGTCGCCCGTGCGGGAGCCGTACTGGCCCGCTCGACCGCCTCCGGCACGATCGAGCGATCGGCCGCGCGCACCCAGATGGCCCAGGTGGAACACGAGGGCGACGCGGCACGGGCCGAACTCGTGCGGGTTCTACGGCGGATGCTCGCGACTCCCATCGACCGGGAGGACCTGTTCCGGCTCTCCCGCTCGGTCGACGACGTGCTGGACCATCTGCGTGACTACGTGCGCGAGGCCGACCTGTTCGGACCGGAGGACCTGGTGTTCGCGGTCGAGCCACTGCAGGCGGTGATCGATGGTCTCGACGAGCTGGAGGACGCCGTGCTGAAGATGATCGACGACCCGGGCTCGGTCACCGTGGCCGTGCTGGCCACGCGCAAGGCCTGCAGCCGGGTCCGCCAGCTCTACCAGACCCGGCTCACCGAGCTGTTCGCCGGGCCGCTGGAGATGGACACCCTGCGCGGACGCGAGCTGCTGTCGCGCCTGGACGCTGTGGGTCGGCGGCTGGGCGAGGCCGCCGACGCCCTCGCCGACGCGATGCTCAAGCGAAGCCACTGAGGAAGCTGACGGACCACGCACCGCGCCGGTCCTTGTGAACCCCCCTGAAGGAAGTACCCATGGCTCTTCTCACCAAGGCGGAAACGCCGCCACCTCCCCCGAGGCGGCGCAGGCTGGTGTACCGGCTCCGCGTGCTGCGCCACGATCCGACCGCCGCGCTCGGGCTGATCCTCGTCATCCTGCTCGCCTACCTCGTCGTGGCGCCGCTGATCGCGGTGCTGTCGGACGCCTTCCGCCTGCAGTACGGCGACGACGTGCACGCCGGGCAGCAGCCGGGCGAATGGACCGGCTACTACCTGTGGCGGGTGTTCCGCTCCCAGATCAGCGGCCTGCTGTTCTGGGAGCCGCTGCTCAACACGCTGGTGATCGCGGTGGGCACCACGCTGTTCGCGCTGGTCCTCGGGGGCGGCATGGCGTGGTTGGTGACCAGGACCAACGTGCCGGGGCGCAGGTGGCTCGCCGGCGCCCTGGTGGTCCCCTACATGCTGCCGTCGTGGACCTTCTCCCTGGCCTGGCTGTCGCTGTTCAAGAACGAGCGCGCCGCCGGGCAGGTCGGGTTCCTGCAGGCCCAGGGCATCCGGACACCCGACTGGCTCGCCTACGGCGCGGTACCGATCATCATCACTCTGGGGCTGCACTACTACCCGTTCGTGCTGCTCCTGGTCGGGAACGCGCTGCGCCGCATCGACGCGCAGCTGGAGGACTCCGCGCGGATCCTCGGCGCCCCGCAGCGGACCGTCATCCGGCGGATCGTGGTGCCGCTGATGCTCCCGGCGCTGTCCTCGGCCGTGCTGCTGGTGGTCGGCCGGGTGCTCGGCACGTTCGGCACGCCCTACGTGCTCGGCCTGCCGGCCGACTACCGGGTGCTGTCCACCGGGCTGTTCCAGTCGATCCGCGACCGCAGCACCGGCGTGGCCTCCGTACTCGCCACCGTCATCGTGATCATCGGGGTGCTGATCGTTCTCGTCGACACCCGGATGATGCGCGAGCACCGCCGGTTCGTCACCGTGGGCGGCAAGGGGGCGATGGACCGGCTGGGCGATCTGCGCCGCTGGCGCTGGCCCGCCTTCGCGCTCGGCTTGGTGGTCTTCGCGGTGAGCGTTCTCGTCCCGGTCCTGACGCTTCTGGTCTCCACGGTCACCCGGACGCCCCTGGACCTGTCGACCTTCACCCTTGACTACTGGTTCGCCGAACGGCTGCCCGGAGCGGTCGGCTTCCCACACGGCGTCTTCCGCGGTTCCGAGCTGTGGGAGGCGGCGTGGAACTCGCTGCGCATCGTCGGCCTGGCCTCGCTGATCTGCGCGGTCGCCGGCCTGCTGATCGGGTACGTGGTGGTGCGCGGGACGGCTCCACGCGTCGCCGCGTTCCTCCGCCAGGTCTCCTTCCTGCCCTACCTCATCCCCGGCATCGCGTTCGCGGCCGCCTCGCTGTCGCTGTTCGCCGTCGCCAGGGGGCCGATTCCCGCGCTGTACGGGACGACGTTCCTGCTGATCCTGGTGATGGCCGTGACGCACCTGCCGTACAGCTCACGCTCGGGCATCGCGGCGATGATGCAACTCGGCCGCGAACCGGAGGAGGCCGCGCAGATCGCCGGCGCCTCCTGGTGGCAGCGGATGCGGCGGATCATCTTCCCGATCCAGAAGGGCGCCCTCGTCACCGGAATCGTGCTGCCGTTCATCTCCGGGCTCAAGGAGCTGAGCATCGTCATCATGCTGACCACCACCGGGACGCAGCTCCTCACGACCCTGTCGATCGGCCTCGTGGACTACGGATACACCCAGCTCGCCAACGCGGTCGTGCTCGTGATCGCCTTGGTCTCCTTCACCATGACCTACCTGACCCAGCGCCTGACCAAGAGCAGCCTGGCGTCCGGCCTAGGAGGATAGATGCCGAACATCACCCTGAGCGGAATCGCCAAGAGCTACGGCGGTGGCGACTACGCCGTGAAGAACCTCGACCTGACCGTCCCCGATGGCGCGTTCATGTGCCTGCTGGGCCCCTCCGGCTGCGGCAAGACGACCACGCTGCGGATGATCGCCGGACTTGAGCAGCCGAGCGCGGGCACCATCGCCGTCGGTGACAGGGTCCTCGACTCCGTCGAGCAGGGACTCTACGTCCCGCCGGAGAAGCGCGGCATGGGGCTGGTCTTCCAGAACTACGCGCTCTGGCCCCATCTGTCGGTGCGCGAGAACGTCGAGTTCGGCCTGCGCATGCGGAAGGTGCCCGGTCCCGAGCGGCGGGCAAAGGCGGAGGCGGCGCTGAAGATGGTCCACGTCGACGCCGCCATGGACCGCTACCCCTCCCAGCTGTCCGGCGGCCAGCAGCAGCGCGTCGCGCTGGCCAGGATGCTGGCGATCAACCCCACGGTGTTGCTGCTCGACGAGCCGCTGTCCAACCTCGACGCCCGGCTCCGCCTGGAGATGCGCGCCGAGCTCAAACGCATCCACGAGGAGTCCGGCGCGACGATCGTCTTCGTCACCCACGACCAGCTGGAGGCACTCACGATGGCCACCGACGTCGCGGTCATGAACGACGGCGAGCTGCAGCAGCTGGCCGCCCCGATGGAGATGTACGCCAGGCCCGCCAACCGGTTCGTCGCCGAGTTCGTCGGCAGCCCGCCGATGGCGATCGTCGAGGTCGGCCCCTCTCCCACCGGCCTGGCCGGATCGCTGACGCGCTTCGTCGAGTCCCGCGCCGGGCAGGGCACCGCCCCCGCCGCCGTCGGCATCCGCCCCGAGGCACTGCGCCTCGGCTCGCCACCCGACTCCGCCTGGTGCGAGGAGGCCACGGTCGAAGCCGTGCTGCCGGCCGGTTCCTCCTGGACCGTACGGCTGCGCGTCCTGGACACCGAGCTGTACGCGCTCTCCTACACGCCGGTCGAGGCCGCCGCCGGCGAGGTGCTGACCTGCTGGACCGACCAGATGCACCTGTTCGGTGCGGACGGTGTCCGGATCTCCTCCTGGGACAGGGTGGAGGTCGGCGCGTGATCCGGCCCAAGGCGTTGCTGCTGGACTTCGGCGGGGTGATCGTGGAGACCTCCCGGCGCCCGTCATGGGCGGCCGAACTCGCCGCGGAGGTGCACGGCCTCCTCACCAGGGCGGGCTTCGACAGTCTCAGCCTCGACGATGTGGAGAGCGACATCCGGGCCGGCGCGCGCGCCGACAAGTACTGGAAGGACTCCACCTCCCGTCAGTTCGCCCCGGCGGAGATGACGCACCGCGGGTTCTGGGCCGACTTCGTCGCGGGCGACTGGCCGGAGCAGGCCCGCTCGCTGGTGATCGCCGAGGCGACACCGCTCTGCAGGCGGATGGGCGAGCTGCGCAGCGACCGCAAGACCCGGCCCGCGCTGCGGGAGCTCCTGGCCGCCTGCTGGGCGCACGGTGTCACGCCCGCGGTCGTCAGCAACGCGCTGTGCGGAGCCGTCCATCGCGACTACATGGCCCTCAGCGGCCTCGACCGCCAGGTGGCGGTGCAGGTCTACAGCGACGAGGTCGGCGTCCGCAAACCCAATCCGGAGATGATCTGGATCGCCTGCCGGGCACTGGGCGTTGACCCCGCGGAGGCCTGGTACGTCGGCGACAACTACGACCGCGACGTGGTCTGCGGGGCCCGCGCCGGGGTGGGGGCCACCGTCCTGATGGTCTCCCGGAGCACCGACGAGATCCCCTACAAGGTGCGCCAGAGCCCTCAGGCGACTGTCGAGGACCCGAACGGCCTTCTGAACCTCCTGGAGGAGACATGGACCTGAACACCTCGCGTGATTTGGCCGCCATCGCGGTCGAGGCGGCCAGAGCGGTCGGCGACCGGCTCAGGGAGGCATTCCGCTCCCGGCCCGAGGTGAAGACCAAGCGCGACTTCCACGACCCGGTGACCGAGCACGACAAGGCGGCCGAGGAGCGTATCCGCGAGGTCCTGGACCGGCTGTGCCCGGGCAGCGTCGTGGTGGGAGAGGAGGACGGCGTCCGAGGTGAAGGCGACATCAGCTGGTACGTCGACCCCATCGACGGCACCGCGAACTTCGCCGCCGGCCTGCCGTTCTTCTGCACCTCCATCGGGGCGGTCGTGGACGGCGAGGTGGTGGCGGGCGTCATCTACGACCCCGTCCGCGACGACGAGTTCACCGCCTCACTCGGCGGGGCCTTCTACAACGGCGCGCCGATCCGCAGCGCCGGAGCCGGTACGGACCGGGAGGCGGTGCTGCTGTCGAGCTACCCCTCCCCACGCGACCTGGCCGCGGAGGGAGAGGTGGCGCTGCACCGCTTCGCCCGGATGGTCAACGCCTTCGCCACCACGCGCCGCCCGGGAAGCGCGGCGCTGAAGCTGGCGCACATCGCCGCCGGGTGGTCCGACGTCGCGTACGGCACGTACGTCAACGCCTGGGACGTGGCGGCCGGCTCGCTCCTGGTGGAGCAGGCCGGGGGCGTCTACATCCCGCTGTCCGGCAGTATCTTCACACCTGGCGGCTACCTCGCCTGCGTGGGCGGCTTCGACCTCGCGGGCTCGGTCATGGCCGAGGTCTCCACGGTGAGGGAGGCCCTGTGATCCGCTGGATCGTCACCGATCTGGACGGGACCCTCGTCGGACGGGACCTGGCCATGGTGCCCGCCGGCCGGGACGCGCTGCGCCGTTTCCTCGCCGCAGGCGGAGAGGTGGTCATCGCGACCGGGCGGATGGAACAGTCGGCCCTCCGCTACTACGAGGAACTGGGCCTCACCGGGGCGGCGATCCTCTACAACGGCGCCCGGACCGTGGACCTCGGCACGGGAACCGTGCTGCGCTCCCGCCACCTGCCGCCGGACGCGTGGAAGGCGCTGCTCGACCTGTTCGGCAGGCTGCCGGAGGGCGTCTATCCGGTGGCGTTCTCCGGCGGCGAGGCGCTGGCGGTCCACGACGTGCCCGAACTGCGGGACTACGCCCGCCGGGACGGGATCACGCTGCGCGACCCGGGTGACTGGTCCGCGCTGCCCCCCGGCGAGGTCATCAAGTGCATGCTGATCGGTGACCCGCTGCCTGATCTGGACATCCCGGGGACGATCACCGTCCGCTCCGAGGCCACCTATCTGGAAGTGCTGCCCGAGGGCGCCACCAAGGGCGCCGCGCTCCGCGAGCTGGCCGCCTCCCGGGGCGTACCGCTGGAGCAGATCGCGGCCGTCGGCGACAACCCCAACGACATCGACATGATCACGACAGCCGGACTCGGGGCCGCGGTCGGCGACGGCCACCCGCAGGTCCGGGCGGTGGCTGACATCGTGGTCGGAGCCTGCGCGGACGGAGCCGTCGCCGACGTGGTGAAACTGGCCCTCAGCTCTTATGCGTAGGTTGTGAAATCGAGTCTCGAACCGCGGGTGCCGATTGGTCACCCGTCCTGGCCGAGCCCCATGCCGATCCCCCTCCAGGATGCCGCCCAGCCGATCATGCCGTCGATGCCGAGCCAGGTGACCCGGGCCTGCTCGGTGCTCGGCGCCGGTGGTGGATCGAGCGGGGCGACCTGCCGAAGACCCGATATGGCCGGTGTTCGCCGTAGAAGGTGTCGAACCCGTGCGGAGCATGCGAGAGGTGACGTCGGTTCCAGATCAAGGCGCGGCCCGGCAACTCACCCCGGCAGGTCTGGAACCAGCGCCCGAAGCGTCAATGCCGAAGTCGTCGCGCCGTGGGCGCGGAAGGAGCACCAGAACATGAAGAACGTCACTCACTGGATCAACGGAGCCCTCGTCGAGGGCTCCGGCCGTACCTCCGAGATCTTCAACCCGGCGACCGGAGAGGTCACCGGG
>NZ_JBEXGU010000075.1:0-42109 GCF_040607515.1 Streptosporangium sp. NPDC005286
GGCACCCCGACGTCGGGGTGCCGGTCGCCCGGCGTGTTTTCGGATGACGGTACGACGAGCGGCGGGCAGTGCCCGAGCCGGATGAGCCGAACGTCGGCCGGCCCATGAACGTTCGGGGGCGCACGCTGGACGCGCGCCCCTCTCGAACGTCTACGGGACGATGTTGACCAGCTTGGGCGCGCGCACGATGACCTTACGCGGCGCGCCACCGGGCAGGAACGCCTGGACCTTCTCCGACGCCAGCGCCAGCGCCTTCAGGTCCGCCTCGGAGATCTCCGGAGAGACCTCCAGCCGGTCGCGCACCTTGCCCGCGACCTGGACGACGCAGGTGACGGAGTCCTGGACGAGCAGCGCCGGATCCACCGCCGGCCAGCCCGCGACCGCGACCGAGCCGCTGTGTCCCAGCCGCTCCCAGCCCTCCTCGGCCGCGTACGGCGCGACCAGGGAGAGCATGACCGCCAGCGTCTCCGCGGCCTCCCTGACCGCGGGGTCGGCGGCGCCGGGCCCGGAGTCGATGGCCTTGCGGGCCGCGCTCGTCAGCTCCATCATCCGGGCCACCGCGACGTTGAAGCGGTGGGAGTCGACCAGCCTGGTGACCTCGTCGATCGTGCGGTGCACGACCTTGCGCAGGTTCAGGTCTCCACCTGCGAAGTCGACGCCGGGAGCGGAGGCCGCCCCCGCCTCGGCCATCACGCGGAACGCCCGGGCCAGGAACTTCTGGGACGCGGCCGGCGAGACGTCGGCCCAGTCGATGTCGTCCTCGGGCGGGCCGGCGAAGACGACGGTCAGCCTGACCGCGTCGACACCGTAGGCGTCGATCTGCTCACCCAGGTCGACGCCGTTGCCCAGCGACTTGGACATCGCCTTGCCCTGGTTGATGACCTGCCCCTGATTCAGCAGGCGGGTGAAGGGCTCGACGAAGTCGACCATCCCCATGTCGTGCAGGACCTTGGTGAAGAACCTGGCGTACAGCAGGTGCAGCACGGCGTGCTCGACACCCCCGACGTACTGGTCGATCGGGCCCCACCTGCGGACGCCCTCGACGTCGAACGGGCCGTCCTCGTAGGAGGGGTTGACATAGCGCAGGAAGTACCACGAGGAGTCGACGAAGGTGTCCATCGTGTCGGTGTCGCGCCTGGCCGGGCCGCCGCACTTGGGACAGGAGACGTTGACCCAGTCTTCGGCCGAGGCCAGCGGGGAGACCCCCTTGGGTGCCAGGGCCTCACCCCGCAGGTCGGGCAGGGTGACGGGCAACTGGTCGTCGGGGACGGGGACCTCGCCGCAGTCGGCGCAGTGGATGATCGGGATCGGGCAGCCCCAGAAGCGCTGGCGGGACAGCAGCCAGTCGCGCAGCCGGAAGTTGACCGTGAAGCGGCCGGTGCCCCGCTCGCTCAGCACCTCGATGATCTTCCGGATCGCGTCGGCCTTGGTCAGGCCGTCCAGCGGGCCGGAGTTGACCATCGCACCGTCACCGGCGGTGGCGATGCCGGTCTCACCGGGGTCGGCCAGGCCGGTGTGTACGACGACCCGTACCGGCAGGTCGAAGGCGCGGGCGAAGTCCAGGTCGCGCTGGTCGTGCGCGGGCACGGCCATGATCGCGCCATGACCGTAGTCGGACAGCACGTAGTCGGCCGCCCAGACCGGCATGCGCTCCCCGTTGACCGGGTTGATCGCGTACCGGCCCAGGAAGACGCCGGTCTTCTCCTTCTCGGTGGACAGCCGGTCGATGTCGGACAGCTTGGACACGTCGGCCCGGTAGGCCTCGAAGGCCTCGCGCCGGTCATCGGCGACGATCTCCTCGGCCAGCGGCGCGTCCGGGGCGACCACGAAGAAGGTGGCGCCGTACAGGGTGTCGGGGCGGGTGGTGTAGACGGTGACCGGCTCGTCACGGCCCTCGATCACGAAGTTGACGTCGGCGCCCTCGGATCGGCCGATCCAGTTGCGCTGCATGGTCAGCACGCGCTCGGGCCAGCCCCCCTCCAACTGGGCCATGTCGTCCAGCAGCCGGTCCGCGTAGTCAGTGATCTTGAAGTACCACTGGGTCAACTCACGGCGGACGACCTCGGCACCGCAGCGCTCACACCTGCCGTCCTTGACCTGCTCGTTGGCCAGCACGGTCTGGTCGTTGGGGCACCAGTTGACCAGGCCGCCCTTACGGTAGGCCAGGCCGCGCTCGAAGAAGCGGATGAACAGCCACTGGGTCCATTTGTAGTACTCGGCGTCGCTGGTGTGCAGGCGGCTGGACCAGTCGAAGGAGATCGCGTAGCGCTTGAAGGAGTTGGCCTGGGTCTCGATGTTGGCGTAGGTCCACTCGGCGGGGTGGGCATCGCGCTTGATCGCGGCGTTCTCCGCGGGCAGGCCGAAGGAGTCCCAGCCGATGGGGTGCAACACGTTGTAGCCGCGCTGCACCCAGTAGCGGGACACGACGTCACCGATGGCGAAAACCTCTGCGTGTCCCATGTGCAGGTCGCCCGAGGGGTAGGGGAACATGTCGAGCATGTAGCGCCGCTCACGCGGGTCGGCGGGGTCGTCGGAGGCCCGGAAGGGGTCCAGTTCCTCCCACCGGCGCTGCCACTTGACCTGCAGGGCCTGCGGGTCATAGTGCTGCTCGTCGCTCTGCATGTCGGCTCGCTCGCTCACGTCGCTTTTCCCTCGGGTATGTCTGCGTGGATGGTCTGACCCGCCTGGCCCAATGCAAAAACCCCCCGCTCACGCGGAGGGCGGCCGCATCGGCAGGGCGCTCAGGGGCGGGGAGGCCGATGCGGCCCGGTAAGCAGGCTCGCGGCACGCATAGAGCAAGACTATCGCAGCCCGCAAGGCATATTCGTGGCCTGGGGAAACAGGCCCGATCGCGGCAAACAGGAGACAGCCGTCCGAGCAGGTCGGCAGAATGAGGATTTCCGCACTCTCCGGAGCGAACGAGACCCGATGGCTATGCACCTGTTGTGACCTCGTACGTCCTTCGCGTTTACTCTTTTCACCGTGGCACATTCAGTAGAGCCGGGGCGGGGCCCGGATCCGTTGGAGGTCGGCCTGCCCATGCAGGACCCACCGACCGACCCAACCGGACTCCAGTTCAGAGGGGCGTTCTCCAGTTTCCCTGCGAGCCCCCCCGTCTCACGTGAGATCATGCCCAATACGCCTAATTCGGGCACCCACGCGGGAGGTAAGGAAAGCATGGCCTCGGAGCAGTCCAGCCAGTCCCACCTGCCTCCGGCATGGCCGGAGGCTGCCGAACCGTCACCCTCGTGGACGAACGACCCTCTTGGCACCGGCCCCCGGCTCCCCCGCCCGCAGGAGGAGCCGCAGAGCGGCAACGGCTCCTGGCAGACCTCGCCCGGCGGGGGGCAGCGAGTCTCCGACCCGCAGGCCGGTTCGCCCGGCCAGACCTCCCCGGGCGGCGGCTGGGCACAGGCCTCCGACCCGCAGAACAACGGCTGGGCACAGGCGTCGACCCCGCAGAACGACAGCTGGGCGCAGGCCGTGGCTCCCCAGAACGACAGCTGGGCACAGGCGCCGGCCCCGCAGAACGATGGTTGGGCACAGGCATTGGCTCCCCAGAACGACAGCTGGGCACAGGCCTCCGACCCGCAGAACAACGGCTGGGCACAGGCGTCGACCCCGCAGAACGACAGCTGGGCACAGACCTCCCCCGGCGATGGCTGGGCACAGGCCTCGAGCCCGCAGAACGACAGTTGGGGGCAGGCTTTCAGCCCGCGGAACGACAACTGGGCACAGGCGTCCGGCCCGCAGGGCGGCGGCGACCCGCACCAGACCTCCCCCGGCAACGGGTGGCCGCAGCCCACCTCGTCACAGGGCGGCGGCTGGTCACAGACGTCCGGCCCGCAGGGCGGCGCCGACGACCACAATCCGTCCTCTCCCGGCAACGGGTGGCCACAATCCATCCCCACTCCCCAGTCGGACCCTCGGGGCCAGGCCTCCCCGGGCGGCAACGGCTGGGCACAGGCCACCGCGCCCTCGCACGACGGCTGGGCGCAGGCGTCCACCCCGCAGAACGACGGCCGGACGCACCCGTCAGGCCCGCAGGGGGACGCGCGCGGGCAGCAGGCTCCCGGCGGGAGTGAGGCGTGGCAGGCCGCACCGCCGCGCGACGCCTCCGGCCGCCCTCCGGCTCAGCCGGTGGAGAACAGCGTGTGGCCGCCCACTCCGCCGGCGGAGAACGCCGGCTGGCCGCCCACCCCTCCGGCGTCCGGCACCGCCTGGCCGCCCGCTCCCCCCATGGGAAACCAGGGTTTCGCCGAGGCACAGACCTCGACGTTCCCCTCCTCCTGGGCCGGTCCTCCCGCCGAGGGCCCCGCCGCTCACTTCGGCGACGCCTCCGCGGGCACCGTCCCCCCGGACGGGGGCGGTGGAAACGGCGCCGGAAACGCGCGGCGCAGCTACGGCGTGCCGGACAACCCCGCCATGTGGGCCATGGCCGCGGCGAACGCGGCGGCGGCCTCCCAGGCCCCCTCGCCCCAGGGGGCTCCCGTTCACCCCGGAGCCGCTCCCCAACCGCCACAGCCCCAGCCGGGACAGCCCGCGCATCCGGGGCAGCCCGGCCATCACCTGAGCCGCGACCCCTCCGACCCGAACAAGCCGTTCGTCACCGCCGGCCAGATCAGCGGCCCGAAGACCCCTCCGCCCGAGCGCCAGCAGGAGCTGTGGAACACGGTCTTCGGCGACAACTACCAGGCCATCGAGGACGAGGACGAGTTCGAGGAGCGGGGTCGGCCCGTCTGGATCTTCGCGCTGGCCGGATCTGTGATCATCGCGCTGGTCGGCGCGGTGCTCTGGGCGTTCCTGGCCGGGCCGCTGGCCTCCGCCGAGGAGGAGATCGCCGAGCCCAAGCCCTCGGCGGCTCCCCAGAAGACCACCAAGCCCGCCGCCATCGGTCGCCTGCCACGATTCACCGGCGATCCCTCGCCGGTGGCCGGTACGCTCACCGACCAGCCGGCGGGGATCACCCTGGCCCAGCTCGGTGCCCCGTGGCGGCAGGACCAGCGCCCCAGCGTGCCCACCACCTACGGCTTCACAACCCGCCAGTACCTCCCCGCCGGTACGGACTCCACGGGCAAAACCCAGTTCGCGCAGCTGATGTCGGGCCCGCTCTCGCCTCGTTTGAAGAGCAAGTACACCTCGCCGGAGAACCTCGCCCCGGTGATCAACGCGGTGGCCTCCACCGGTCGCAAGCGGTTCTTCCCCGAGGACAACACCGCCCGCAAGACCGCCCAGCAGACCCTGTCCGTGAACGGCCTGCCCGGCCAGCTCTCCGCGTACGAGATCACCTCGGGCGGTTCGAAGACGACCATGGTCGTGGCGGCCGTGAGCACCGGCGCCGACCTGCCGGCGATCGTCTACATGTCGGTGCCGGACAGCAGGAAGGAACTGCTCCCCGACATCAACACGGTCTTCAAGTCGATCCGCGTGCCGGGGCGGTGACCTCGCCGGTTCGAACGGCTCAGCGGGCGCACTCCATGTTCTGACCGGGCTGGAGTCGCCCGGGCCCGCCGTCCCGTCGGCGGTCTCGTTTCGCCCATCACCACCGGCGGGGTGCGGCAGGACCTCAGAAGTCGCAGTCGAGGTGCTTGATTCCGTTGATGAAGCTGGATCGCAGGCGGTCGGGCTCACCGACCGAGCGGATCGCGGGCAGGCGGGTGAACAGCTCGCGGAACATCACGGTGATCTCGCGGCGGGCCAGGTGGGCACCGAGGCAGAAGTGCGGCCCGGGTCCGCCGAAGCCGACGTGCGGGCCCTCGGTGCGCAGGATGTCGAAGCGGTGCGGCTCGGTGAAGACGCTCTCGTCGCGGTTGGCCGCCCAGTAGTAGAGCAGGACCTTATCACCCTCGCGGTAGAGGTGACCGTTCATCTCGTGGTCACGGGTGAGGCTGCGGCGCATCCAGGCGACGGGCGAGGCGAGGCGGACGATCTCCTCGACGGCGCCGGGCAGGCGCCCGTCGAGATCCTCGAGCAGCAGGGCCCGCTGGTCGGGGTTCTCGGTGAACAGGTGCAGGCCGTGCGAGATGGCGTTGCGGGTGGTCTCGTTGCCCGCCACCACCAGCAGGATGAAGAACGAACCGAGCTCCTGCATCGTCAGCTTCTCGCCGTCGATGTTGGCGCTGGTCAGAGAGGTGGTGAGGTTCTCTCCGCCCTCGGCGGCCAGGGAGACGACGAGGTCCTGGAGCCGCTGCCCCGCACCGAGGAGCGACTCGGCCGCGAGGCTGATGTCGGCGATGAACTCGGGGTCGCCGCCCGACAGGATGATGCTCGTGGCGTCGAAGACCGTCTGGTAGTGCTCGGGGCCGATACCCATCATGTCGCAGATGATCTTCAGGGGCAGCTTGGCGGCCACCTCGGTCACGAAGTCACAGCCGGGCCCCCTGGCGATCAGCTCGTCCACGATCCGCACGGCGGTCGCCTCGACGTCGGCCTCGAACTGCTTGATCATCTTCGGCGTGAATGCCCGGGAGACGATCCGGCGGAGCCTCGCGTGCCGGGGATCGTCCATGCTGATCATCGAGCCGAAGTACTCGCTGAAGTCGGGGCCGAGGTCCTGGATGGACGTCGCCCCCCGGCCCGAGGAGAAGATCTCGGGGTGGCGGCTGGCCTCGGTGATGTCCGCGTGCCGGACCAGGGCGTAGTAACCGGGGCCGGGAGGCATGAAGGAGATCACCGGCTCGGCGAACAGGATCGGGCCCGGCTGCGCGCGGAGCACCGCGAAGGCGGCCTCCCGTTCGGCCATCGGACGCTCCCAGAAAGCGATGTCCGACAGGTCGATGTCCGCGAGTGAAACCGTCACGCCAGCCTCCACTAGAATCCTATTCGGTTTTACCGATCCTGTCACAGGATCCTCAGCGCAACCACTTGAGAACGATGTCGTTGACTTCCCTGGGCCGTTCCAGATGCAGGAAGTGCCCTGCCTGGAGAACATGCTCCACCCTGGAGCCCGGCGGAAGGAAGGCCGCGGCCTGATCGACCTGCTCCATCCCCAGGCAGCCGTCACGGACCCCGTGCAGGTAGAGGATCGGAACCTGCCCGCCGGTCGCGGACTGCTCGGCGGTGTAGCGGCCGGTGGAGGCCACCGTGCCGAGCATCGCCCGGTAGTAGCCGATCGCGGCGGCGAGATTCTCCGGGGAGCCCAGGGCGCGCCGTACGAACGTGACGTCCTCGGCCGCGTCGTAGCCCGGCGACCAGTCGCGCCACAGTCCCTCGATGAACCCGTCCCGCGACAGGGCGGCCTCGGCGAGCCCGGTCTGGAAGAGGAAGATGTAGAACGACCGCTTGAGCTGCTCGTAGTCGAGGAAGGCAGCCAGCATCGCGCCCATCGGGGGCACCGCCATCGCGACCGCCCTGCGCCAGCGCTCCGGGGCGAAGGCGGTGGCGCCGTAGACGGGGAAGGCGCCCCAGTCGTGGCCGATGAGCACGGCGTCGCCGTCGCCGCCGAGCGCCTCGTGCAGCGCGCAGGCGTCGGCGACCAGCGCCCCGCCCTCGTAGGCGCCGTCGGCGGGGATCGAGGTGGGCGCGTAGCCGCGCATGAACGGCGCGACCGCGCGGTAGCCACGCCCGGCGAGCTCGGGCAGCAGATGCCGCCAGGTGTGCGCGGTGTCGGGGAAGCCGTGCAGGCAGAGTGCGAGCGGCCCCTCCCCCGCCGACAGGTACGCGAACTCGACGCCATTGGCGGTGACGGTGCTGATGTCCATGAGGCGGAACCTAGCATTCGCTTGGCCGACGCGGCGGTGATCGCCCCACCCCCTCGCCCGGCGCCGGCGGTCAGGTCGTGTACGGCAGGTGCTTGACCCCGTTGATGAAGTTGGAGAGCAGATAGGAGGGCTCACCGGCCGAACGGATCTCGGGCAGGCGGGTGAACAGCTCGCGGAACATCACCGTGACCTCCCGGCGGGCCAGGTGGGCGCCCAGGCAGTAGTGGGGGCCGGGGCCGCCGAAGCCCACGTGCGGGTTGGGGTGGCGGGTGATGTCGAAGGCGTCGGGATCGGTGAAGACGCTCTCGTCGCGGTTGGCGGAGTTGTAGAAGAGCAGGACCTTGTCGCCCTTGCGGTACTGCTGCCCGTTCATCTCGTGGTCGCGAGTGACCGTACGGCGGAACTGGATGACCGGGGTGGAGTAACGGATGATCTCCTCCACCGCGCCGGGAATGTGCTTTTCGAAGTCGCCGACGAGCAGTTCGCGCTGCCCGGGATTGTCGGTGAGCAGCTTGAGGCCGTGCGAGATGGCGTTGCGGGTGGTCTCGCTTCCGGCGACCACCAGCAGGATGAAGAACGAGCCGAGCTCCTGCGGGGTGAGGTGCTCATCGCCGTTGACCAGCATGCTGGTCAGGTCGCCCGTGGAGGCGCCCCGGCGCTCGCGGCCGAGCCTGGCCGCCAGCCTGCTCAGCTCGCGCCCGGCGGCCAGTAGCTTGACCAGGCCCCGGGCCACGTTCCAGCGGTTCAACTCGGGATCGATCCCGGTGTACTCGGAGTCGGCGTTGCCCAGGATGATGTTGGTCGCGCGCAGGACCCGGTGATGGAACTCCGGTGGGATGCCCATCATGTCGCAGATGACCTCGACGGGCAGCCGGGCGGCCACCTGGGTGACGAAGTCACCCGGCCCCTCGGCGATCGCCTCGTCCACGATCCGGGTCGCCGCCCGCTGCAGGTCCTCCTCCATCTTCGCCAGGACCCTGGGGGTGAAGGCCCTGGAGACGATGCGGCGGAGTCTGGCGTGCCGGGGGTCGTCCATGTTGATCATCGAGCCGAAGTACACCGCCAGCCAGCGGGGCATGTCGGCGATGCTGTTGGCGGTCGGCTCGCTGCTGAACACCCCGGCGTTCCTGCTGGCCTCGGAGACGTCGGCGTGCCGCACCAGGGCGTAGTAGCCGGCCCCGTGCCCGATGAAGGGGATCTTGTTCTCCTTCGTGAACACCGGCCGGTCCAGCGCGCGGAGACGCCGGAATGCCTCCATGCGCTCCCGCTGGGGAAGCCCCCAGAACGGAATCTCCGACAGGTCGATATCCGCCATGTTCACGGTCATTGCCCTAGATTCATGCAAGTACTTACTTACGTCAAGTGTGAGCCATAGCACACTTTGTGTGCTTATAGTCGGCACCCTTAGCGGTCTGCGGCGATGAGGTCGGCGGCCCTCTCGGCGATCATGACGGTGGGCGCGTGGGTATGCCCTCGGTTGATGACCGGCATGACAGAGGCGTCGACCACCCGCAGACCCGCGATCCCGCGGACCCTCAGGGCGGGGTCCACCACCGACTCGGGATCCTCACCCATCCGGCAGGTGCCGACCGGGTGGTAGAGGGTCTCGCTACGCTCGCGGATCCAGCGGACGAGCTCCTCGGTGCTCCTCGCCCCCCAGTACGGGTCCATCGGGGGCCCCGCGAGCGGCCGGAGCGCCTCGGTGGCGAACAGTTCCCCGGCCTTCCGCAGCCCGGCCACCTGCCGCCGGACGTCGGCCTCCGCCGTCAGGTAACCGGGATCGATCACGACGTCGCGGCCGTCCAGCGAGACGCGGCCGCGGCTCTCGGGCTGGAGCAGGATCGAGGCGATGGTCAGGCCGTGGCCGGGCGGCGGGGTGAGGCCGTGGTTGACGAAGGGGCCCGGAGCGAAGATCAGCTCGATGTCGGGGGCGTGCTCCTCGGGAGAGGTGCGGATGAACGCCACGGCCTCACCGACGTTGGAGGTGAGCATGCCCCGGCGGCCGACCAGGAAGCGGAGCAGGTTGCCCGCCGACTCGGCGCCGGCGAGCGTGATCGGCTCGGGGCAGTGCAGGACGACCCCCGAGGCCAGGTGGTCCTGGAGGTTGGCGCCGACCTCGGGAAGTTCGTGGACCGGCTCGACGCCGGCGGCCCGCAGCTCGTCGGCCGGGCCGAGGCCCGACAGCATCAGCAGGTGCGGGGAGCCGATCGCCCCCGCCGACAGCACGACCTCCCTGCGCGCCCGCACCACGGTGCCACCGTCACCGTCACCGCCGCACTCCACGCCGGTCGCACGCCCGCCCTCGATGAGCACCCGGCTCACCTGCGAGGAGGTCAGCACCGTGAGGTTGGGCCGGTTGGCCGCGGGTCCGAGATAGGCGTCGGCGGAGCTCCAGCGGCGTCCCCGGTGCTGGGTGACGGGCGTCGGCGAGCAGCCCTCGTTGGAGGGGCCGTTGAGCTCCTCCAGGCGGGCGATGCCCAGTTCCTCGCAGGCCCGCAGGAAGAGTGCGGTGGCGCGGTTCGGGGAGCGCAGCTCCGAGATGTGGATCGGGCCCTCCGTGCCGTACACACCACCGCGGTTGGAGCCGGCGCGGCGCTCGATCCGGTGGAAGTAGGGCAGGACCTCGTCGTAGGACCAGCCGGGCACCCCCCAGCCGTCGTAGTCCGCGCGGTGCCCGCGTACCCACATCTGGGCGTTCATCGAGGAGGAACCGCCGAGCATCCGGCCGCGTGGCCAGTAGAGCTCCCTGCCGGAGAGCTCGGGCTGCTTGGCGGTGGTGAAGTTCCAGTCGTGTTCGGTCTTGAACAGCTTGGCGAAGCCGGCCGGCATCCGGACCTCGAGCCTCTTGTCGGAACCGCCCGCCTCGATGAGGGCGACCCTCGTGCCCGGGTCCACGGAGAGACGGTTGGCCAGCACGCACCCCGCCGACCCCGCGCCCACGATGACGTAGTCGTACTCCACGCTCACTGACCCCTCCTCGCACAGACGGTCAGCTCGCCTCCCCGTAGCGGGCTCTTATCTACTTACTCCCCCATGGTTTGCCCGTCAATTTGTAACCAAAGTTACCTACCAGTAGGTATCTAGGGACTGCCAGTATGGGCGAGTCAGAGCTCGCTCGGAGGAGGACGCACGATGCTCAACCTGTCGATCGCACTGGAGGACAGCGCCCGGGAGAACCCCGACCGCACCGCACTGGTCTTTGGTGACCTGCGGCTGCCGTACTCCCTGGTCAATACCGTCGCGAACCAGGTTGCCAACCTACTGGTCTCCAGGGGAATCGGGAAGGGCGACAAGGTCGCGCTGGCCTGCCCCAACCTGCCGTACTTCCCCTTCGTCTACTACGGCATTCTCAAGACCGGTGCCACGGTCGTGCCGCTCAACGTGCTGCTGCAGTCCAGGGAGATCGCCTACCACCTGGACGACTCCCAGGCCAAGGCGCTGTTCTGCTTCGAGGGCACTCCCGAGCTGCCGCTCGGCGAGCGGGGCAAGGCGGGCTTCGAGGGATCGTCGGCGGAGCACTTCTTCGTGCTGCCCGCCACCGCGTTCGCCACCGAGTCCGAGTACGGCGAGACGCTCTGGGCGGCGCTCGACGGCGTGTCCGGCGAGTTCGAGACCGTGCAGACCGCACCCGACGACACCGCCGTGATCCTCTACACCAGCGGCACCACCGGCCACCCCAAGGGCGCTGAGCTCAGCCATCAGAACATGCTGCTCAACGCCATGGTCTCCGATGAGATGTTCCCCCGCACCGAAAGCGGCGACGCCTACCTGGCGGTGCTGCCGCTCTTCCACTCCTTCGGGCAGACCGTCATCATGAACGCCGGTTTCCGGCGCCAGGCGACCATCGTGCTCGTGCCGCGCTTCGAGCCGGGACCCGCCCTGGAGCTGATGCGCGCCGAGAACATCACGCTGTTCGCGGGCGTGCCGACCATGTACTGGGCCATGCTGACGAAGATCCACGCCGAGGGTGACGAGGTGCCCACCTCGCTCAGGGTCGCGGTGGCCGGTGGTGCGTCCTCACCCGTCGAGGTGCTCAGGGACTTCGAGCAGACCTTCGGGATCGGGATCCTGGAGGGGTACGGCCTGTCGGAGACCTCTCCGGTGGCCAGCTTCAACCAGCTGGGCAGGCCCACCAAGCCCGGCACGATCGGCACGCCGATCTGGGGTGTGGAGATGAAGCTGGTCGACGGCGACTGGAAGACGATCGAGGGCGAGGGCCCCGGCGAGATCGCGATCCGCGGCCACAACGTGATGAAGGGCTACTACAACCGGCCCGAGGCGACCGCCGAGGTCATGAGGGACGGCTGGTTCCGCACCGGCGACATCGCCACCCGCGACGCGGACGGTTACTACGCCATCGTCGACCGGGCCAAGGACATGATCATCCGGGGTGGCTTCAATGTCTACCCGCGCGAGCTCGAAGAGGTCCTGATCACCCATCCGGAGGTCTCCCTCGCCGCGGTGGTCGGAGTCGCCCACGACTCGCACGGCGAGGAGGTCAAGGCGTACGTCATCCGCACCCCCGGCGCGACGATCACCGAGGACGAGCTCATCGCCTGGGGTAAGGAGAACATGGCCGCGTACAAGTATCCGCGGATCATCGAGTTCCGTGACGCGCTGCCGATGACCGCGACGGGCAAGATCCTCAAGCGCGAGCTGCGCTGAACGGTCCGCACCCACCTGGCCGATGAGGCCACGGCGGCGGGGCCGGGTTCCGGGAGGCACGCGACGTGCCGTCCCGGAACCCGGTCCCAAGGTGTCAGGCCGGGTAGACCTCGAACTCGGACAGCTGCGCGGCCGGCCAGCCGGTGTTGCCGGTGACGTCCAACCGGACGTACCGGGTGGACGTCGCGGGGAACGTGATCGTCACCGTGTTGCCGGAGGCCGGGTTGAAGGAGCGGCCCGCCGATCCCGCGAGCGTCGTGAACGACGCCCCGTCGACGCTGCCCTGCACCGACAGCGTCTGCGTGCGGGCCTGCCACGCCGCCGACGGCGGCAGCTTCAGCACCACCCTGCCGACCGGCACCGCCGCCCCCAGGTCGACCCGGATCCACTGCGGGAACGCGTTGTTCGGGCTCTCCCAGTAACTGTTCGCGTCACCGTCGACCGCGTTCGCCGAGCCGAGGTTCTGCGTGTGGCCGCTCTCCGACGTCGCCTTGCCCCGCGCCAGGTTGACGTTGGGGGCGGCGTCCGTGGTCACGGTCACGGTGTTCGACGGGGGCGAGACGTTGGGTACCGCGTCGTAGGCGGTGACGGTGAAGCCGTACGCCGTCGCGGGGCTCAGCCCGGTCACCGTGTGCGTGGTGCCCTGCACGGTGGCCACGACGGTGCCGTCGCGGCGCACCTGGTAGCCGGCCACCCCCACGTTGTCGGTGGAGGCCGACCACGACAGCGACACGCTGGTGGCCGTCTTCGCGGTCACGGTGAGGTTGCCCGGTGTGCTCGGCGGCTGCGTGTCGCCGCCGGTGGCGGGCCCGTACACCTCCAGTTCGCCCAGCTGTGCGGCCGGCCAGCCGGTGTTGCCGGTGACGTCCAACCGGACGTACCGGGTGGACGTCGCGGGGAACGTGATCGTCACCGTGTTGCCGGAGGCCGGGTTGAAGGAGTGGCCCGCCGATCCCGCGAGCGTCGTGAACAACGCCCCGTTGACGCTGCCCTGCACCGACAGCGTCTGCGTGCGGGCCTGCCACGCCGCCGACGGCGGCAGCTTCAGCACCACCCTGCCGACCGGCACCGCCGCCCCCAGGTCGACCTGGATCCACTGCGGGAACGCGTTGTTCGGGCTCTCCCAGTAGGTGTTCGGATCACCGTCGACCGCGTTCGGCGGGATGAAGTTCATGTTGTGGCTGCTCGCCGTCACCGCCTTGCCCCGCGCCAGGTTGTCGCCGCCCCCGCCGGACACCACGGGTGGGGTGGGGCGGGTGGCGGTGAGGGCGATCTGGCCCTTGAGCATTCTGCCGCCGTCGCCGGTCAGGCGCAGGTAGTAGTCGGCCGAGCAGGCGGTACCGTCCTCGTCGAGGGCGAGCATGCCGGAGTTGGCCGGGACGCTCGCGAGGGTTTCGGCGGTTTTGGCGATCTGGTTGCCCTCGTTGTACTCGTCGAACATGGAGATGTAGATGCCCTGGGCGCCGACGCGGACCATGTTGTAGAACTGGCGCCACATGAAGTCGCCGTGGCGGCGCTGGCGGGTGGTGATGTCTCCGGGCAGGACGCAGGGCTGGTAGTCGATGCCGTGGGCGTCGCAGTCGGCTTGGTCGGGGAGGTTGACGTTGGTGTAGAAGTTGTCGACCTCGGCGATGGTGCTGATACGGCCGACCATCCAGGGGGAGATCATGTGGAAGGCGTGGTAGACGTCCAGGAAGCCGGGGCGGGAGTCTTCGACGCCGCGGCGCCAGTGGGTGGGCACGCCGCCCATGACGTAGCAGCCCTGGTTCTTGAACCAGTTGACGACCTCCAGGCAGGGGGCCGGCGCCCAGGGGCGTTTGGGGTCGTCGAAGCCGAATCCCCAGATGCCGACGACGGGTTTGCCGTTCTGCATGGCGTACGCCGGTGAGGTGGTGTGGGCTTTCATTTTGTTGAGCCAGTCGGTTTTGATCTCCGGCTGCATGTTGGTCCAGTCGGTGACGTCGTACATGATGTAGTACTTGCGGCCGTTGGCCTCGGCGGCGGTGCGGACTTTGGCGGCCATGGCGTCGCGGGTGGGGCCTTCGCCGCCCATGGGGTTGAAGCGTTGCAGGGCGGCGGTGTCGATGTTGTTCTCACGCATCCAGCGGAAGTGGGTGTCGACGGTCTGCTGGTCGTAGGAGGAGAACAGGGTGGCGGGCCGGCCATTGTTGAGGTTGGCGTACGCGGTGGGGTAGGTGTTGGTGTATTCGCGCATGTCGGGCCAGGCGACGATGGTGGTGTTGGAGGGGGAGGGGCTCTGACTCATGTCGTCGCTCCAGTGCCACCAGCCGTTGATCGGGGCGCTGTCGCCCTTGCAGGCGAACCAGCCCTGGTAGCCGACGGTGATCTTCCCGACCACGTCCCCGACGGGGCTGTCGGCGCGGGCCGCGCTGCCCAGCGCGGACAGTAGCTGCGACGACGACACCGCGGCGAGAGCGGACCCGGGCACCACGGAGGTCATGAACCTCCGACGCGAGACGGCCACGTGAACTCCTTTCGTCCGGAGCGGCCATCCGTGCTTCACCGCTCCATCCGGGGGGCGGGGGGTGCCGTGCCGGTGGGCCTGCGCGTTCGGCCGGCGCTCCCCCGCGTGTCACGGAGGGAGCGGGGCCTGACCGGGCGACGGCGGCGGACCCCGGCTCACGACACGGAGATCGGTCGCCGGGTCGGCCGGGGCAAGGAGCACCGCGGCCGGCTCCCTCCTGCCCGGACACGTTCCGGGCAGGAGGGAGCCGCACACCAGGGGCACGGGGCGGCACGCGTCGTCCCCGGCGCGACAGCGGTCCGCTTGCGTCATCCTGACAGGACGAGATACATAAACGCAATAGTCAGAAACGTTCGTGAAATCTAGCGGCATTTCTACGCAAGAATTTGCGTTCGCGACCCGCGGCCGGACCGTTCCAGGATGGGGAGCAGTCGACGAACCGGTGACCGGCGGTTTCCCAGGTGGGCTTCGGCGGCGGCCGGCTCCCCGGAGACCTCCGTGGCGAGCAGGCGGGTGAAGGCCATCGATCCCTCGTCCTACGCCACGAAGCCGTACGGCCCCCGCCGCGAGATATCCGCGACGGGGGCCGTCGGTCCGGCGTGAACGCGTCCGCGTGAGGGCCCGCGCGGATTCTCGTATAGGAACATCCCATATGAGCGTCTCCCGCGCGGGGTCCCGCGTGAGCGCGTGTCCCGGGGGATCAGGGCCAGTCGAGCGAGGGGCGGAGCGGGACGCCGGCCGTGCCGTCGTCGTTGAGCTTCACCCCGAGAACCTGGTGGAGCTGGATCTTGTTGCGTTCGAAGCCGACCACGCAGGCCGCCATGTAGAGGCGCCATACCCGTGCCGTACCCTCGCCGACCTCCTGGACCGCCTCGTCCCAGTGCTCGTCGAGGTTGGCGCACCAGTAGCGGAGGGTCTGCGCGTAGTGCTCGCGCAGGTTCTCCTCGTGCCGGATCTCGAAACCGGTGTCCTCGATCTGACGGGCCAGGTAGCCGACCGACTCCAGCTCCCCGTCGGGGAAGACGTAGCGATTGATGAAGCCGCCGGCGTTGAGGGTCTTCTCGGTGCCCGTCGGCCGGGTGATGCAGTGGTTGAGCAGCCGCCCGCCGGGGACGAGCTTGTCGTACAGGAAGCGGAAGTAGAAGGGCAGTTGCTCCTTGCCGATGTGCTCGGTCAGGCCGATCGAGCTGACGGCGTCGAAGCCCGTCTCCGGCACGTCGCGGTAGTCCATGTGACGGACCTCGGCGAGCTCGCCGAGACCGGCCTCCGCGATGGCCTTCTGCCCCCACTCGGCCTGCTGGCGCGAGAGGGTGACGCCCAGCGCCTTCACCCCGTACTCACGGGCGGCGTGGATGACCATGCCGCCCCAGCCGCAGCCGACGTCCAGCAGCCTCATCCCCGGCTTCAGGCCCAGCTTCCGGGCGACCAGCTCGAACTTGGCGTGCTGCGCCTCCTCCAGGGTGGACTCCTGCTCGGGGAAGACCGCGCAGGTGTAGGCCATGGACGGGCCGAGCACCCACGAGTAGAACTTGTTGGAGACGTCGTAGTGGTGGTGGATCGCCTCGGCGTCGCGCTGCTTGGCGTGCCTGCTGCCCATCCGGGCGAGCATGCTGCGCCGCACCTCCTGCGGAGGCGGCGGCATCCGGGTGAGCAGCGGGCGGACCCCGAGGGCTCTGACGGCCGCGAGCTTCTGCCCGACCGGGAGGTCGTTGATCGTGAGCGACCACATCCGGGAGAGCAGCGTGTACATGTCCCCTTGGACATCGAGGTGGCCGGACACGTACGCCCTGGCCAGTCCCAGCTCCCCGGGGGCCTGTGCCAGGTACGCGACGGCCGCCGGGGTCTTCACCTCGACGCTGATGTCGGAGCTGGCAGGACCGGCCTTACTTCCGTCGTAGGCGACGAAGCGTACATCCGCCTCAGGGCCCATCACCTTTTCGAAGATCTCTGCGAGCAACACAGAATCAGCCTCTCTTAACGCCCCCGAACACACTTGTCGTAGAGGTCGAGCAACCGGCCACCCCCGTCGTATGCCCGCTTGACCGGCCAATAGGCGGTTCCGTTATAAAACCGCCAGAATTCATCCTCTGGGTAGAACGAGGTGGAGTACAGCGATTTATGGCCGTCCAGTTCGTGGACCCGGTTCTCGATGAGACGGTTGTGGTAACCGTCGAACTGCCCCCTGGGCAACGGGACCGTTCCCCAGAAGCCGAAATTGACGTACAGCCGGCCGGGCTCCAGCGGATAGAGCGGCCACTCGCCGGTGGACCTCAGCGGGCACATCCAGACCGGCGCCATCCCGACCTTGTCGTGGAAGAAACTCAGGAACTCGGCACCGCGCTCGACGGGCACCTCGATGTCCTGGATGACCGACTCCTGCACCGGCAGGTCGCGCCAGCGGTCGATCCTGGCGATCACCCCGTACTTGCGGTCAAGGCCCACGAGCTTGCGGTAGACGTCCGAGCGCATCCACTTACGCGGCATCAGGGAGCGCACCAGCGCGGTCTGCACGCCGAAGGCGCGCGAGCACCAGAACCAGTCGGTGTCCCAGCGCCACAGGTAGTCGCGGACGGTCAGCCAGTCGCGGGTCCTGGTCTGGATCGACCGGTAGTAGATGCGCATCCCGGTGTAGTCGGACAGGTACGGAGCACGCTCGGCGAAGCGTCCCACGGTGATGTAGAGCTCGCCCGGACCGAAGAACGTGCCGTCCACGAAGTCGACGCGCTCGCCCTCGTACTCGCCGCTTTCACAGATCTCGCGCATCGCGAGCATGCACTTGTCGGCGTCCCCGAACGGGATGTGGGTCAGCCTGACGTACGGCTGGACGGGCTTGAGCTTGATCCGGATCCGCAGGGCGTAGCCAAGCGTGCCGTAGGAGTTGGGGAACGCCCGGAACAGGTCGCGGTGCTCGTTGTCGTCACGGGCCACGACGATCCTTCCGTCGCCGGTGAGGATCTCCAGCTCCTCCACCGACTCGTGCGGCAACCCGTCCCTGAAACTGGTGGACTCGATGCCGAGCCCCGTCACCGCCCCGCCCAGCGTGATCGTCTTCAGCTGCGGCACCACGTACGGCATGAGCCCGTGGGCGAGCGTGGCGTCCACCAGGTGCTCGTAGGTGGTCATCCCCTGGACCTCGGCGGTCATCGTCTCCGGATCGACCGCGATGACCTGGTCCAGGTCCCTGGCGGAAAGCTTCGCCGACCGGGCACCCTCTCTGAAGCGGAACAGGTTCGTGGTGGCCTTGGAGAGCCGGGGCACCGCGTCGCCGGGAATGGCGGCGTAGGAATCCCTGATCTGCTCCACCGCTTGCCGGTGCGCCGACATTTCTGTCATCTGTCGCACGGTAATCACCCCCATGACCATCGTTGGAAAGATCGCCCCTAGGCACGTTATATCTCGGATGTCTCCGGAGCCAGGCGGGGCGCGTTAAACACTGGAAAACTCTACGACTGCCCTTCCAGGAACCTGCGGCCGACCACCGGATCAACCCCGTTGACCACGTTCGTCACCGGGCGGCCGTCGATCGCGGCCTCCAGGTTGTCCAGCACGCAACGGATCAGGCGGCCGGTCGACTGCGGGGTCACCCCCGCCACATGCGGTGAGAGCAGGACCCTGGGACTGCTCCGTAGCGGGTCGTCCGGCGGCAGCGGCTCGGTGTCGAACACGTCGAGCGCGGCGCCGCCCAGGTGCCCCGACTCCAGGGCCGACAGCAGCGCCGCCGAGTCGACCACCTGCCCCCGGGCCGCGTTGACGAGCAGCGATCCCGCGGGCATCAGGGACGGGTCGATCAGCCTCCTGGTCCCCTCCACCAGCGGGATGACCAGGACGAGGACCTGGGAGCTCGCGACCAGCTCGGCGAGCCCCCGGTAGGTGTAGGGCACCTCGCGCGGCGTGCGCGTCCAGTAGGAGACCTCGCACCCGTGGGCGGCGAACATCCGCGCGCAGGTCTCGCCGATCGGGCCGAAACCGACGATGCCGACGCGCGAGCCGTACAGCTCGGTGGGCCCGAGATCCAGCTGCGGCCAGCGGCCGGCGCGGACCGCGGCGTCGGCCTCCATCAGCCGCCGCGACAGTGCGAGCGCGGCCGCGAAGCACCACTCGGCCACCCCTGTCGCGCTCACCCCCGCGGTGTTGGCCAGCGGCACACCGGCCTCGGCGAGCGCGGCGAGGTCGTGGCCGTCCACGCCCACCGACGGCTGCTGCACGAACGCCAGGTTCGGGGCGGACCTGACCGCCTCGGCGTCCAGGACGAGCTCGCCGCTCCAGTCACCGACCACGATCTCGGCCTCGCCGAGCGCGGCGAGCAGCGACTCCCGGTCGCGGGCCGCGGGGACCGACACCGCGACCCGGTCGCCCAGCGAGCCGAGCAGGTTGCGCACCGCCCCCTCGGGGAGCGGCGGTAGCGCGAGCACCTTCCAGGTCATGTCACTCGCCTCCGCGGGGGTGGAAACTGCCGAACACTCGGTTCATGAGGGACCGCTGGGCATCCCAGTCGTCGTCGTGGGTGGTCCAGCTGAGCAGCATGACCGTATCGCCCACCTCGATGAAACGCTGCACCTCGTGGTAGGTCACTCCAGCCGTGGCCCAGGGGGCTCCGCCGTTGTCCTTCATGCTCCAGGTGAACTCCCACTGAAGTCCGGAGCCGTAGGCCAGGGGGATCTTCGCCGTGTCCTCGGAGTGGATCTCGCTCCACTGGACCACGTTCTCCTTGACGATCTCCTGGAGGGAGGCCAGACCGTCGGCGTTCGCCTCCAGCACCTCCACCGACAGATGGGCGGCCCCGTCCCTGCGCAGCCACTGGGTGTAGCCCGTCTCGGCCGCCCAGTCGCCGTTCCAGCCGGCCGGATAGCTGATGGACCAGTTCTCCGGCGGACGGGCCCGCCACACCTTCAACCCTCCGGTGGGCACCACCGCTCTGGTCCTGGTGGGAGTGGGGGTGGGAGTGGGGGTGGGCGTCCGGGGCCTGGTCTCCTCCACCGGTTCGGGCGTCGCCTCCGCGGGGGCGGGCTCGGCGCGCGCCACCGGCTGCGATTCCGGCTGTGACATCGCCACGGCCGCGACGGCGCCACCGGCGGCCAGGAGCACGACGGCCGCCAGGACCAGTGGGATCCGGCCGCCGCTTCGCCCCCCGCCGCGCCGCCCCCCACCGCGCCGGCGGCCGGACGCGGGCGAGGTCTCGGTCTCGCGCCTGTCCCACTCCCCGGCACCGTGCGGATTCTCAGCGGTCCGTGCCGTACGGTGGATCGCCCTCTCCCCGGTGCGCCGGGCCGCGGCCGACGGGTCGTCAAGGACCTCCGCCAGCATGGCGTCGGCCTGCTGGGCGGTCAGCCGGTGAGCGGGCTCGCGCTGGAGCATGCCGGTGAGCACCGCGCGCATCTCCAGGGGCACCCTGCCGAAGTCGGGCTCCTCGGTGAGGAGCGCGCCGAGGGTGGCGATGGCGTCTCGGCGTTCGAAGGGGCCGTGCCCGACCAGTGCCGCGTAGAGGGTGGCGCCGAGCGCCCACAGGTCGGACCAGGGGCCCGCGTCGGTGCCGGTGGCGCGCTCGGGCGGCAGGAAGCTCGGCGAGCCCGTCACCATGCCGGTCTGGGTCAGCGAGGTGTCGCCCTCGATGGTGGCGATGCCGAAGTCGGAGAGCACCGCACGGCCGTCGGCCTCCAGCAGGATGTTGCTGGGCTTGACGTCGCGGTGCAGGATCCCGGCCTCGTGTGCCGCGCGCAGGGCCGAGAGGACCTGACGGCCGATGTCGGCGACCTGGCGCACCGGCAGCAGACCGACCTCGTCCAGCCCGCGGGCCCTGACCAGCTCCATGATGATCCAGGGACGACCGTCCTGCTCCGCCACGTCGTAGATCGCCACGATGCTCCGGTGGTTGAGCCGGGCCGCGGTCCTGGCCTCGCGGGAGGTACGGGTCAGCTGGAGTTGGTGCTCGGCCGGGGAGAGGTTGGGCGGCAGGAGCACCTCCTTGACGGCGACCGAGCGGTTGAGGAGGGTGTCGTAGCCCTCCCAGACGACGCCCATGCCGCCCCTGCCGAGCTCCCGCAGCAGTCGATAGCGCCCAGCGACCACCCGTTCACTGTGCGGATATGTCATCGCAAAACCCCTAGGTCCCATTCGGCGAAGGCGCAAGTTTCCCATACGCACGCGGGCACCACATGGCTCATCGCGATGTGTCTTGCCACGGAAAGCCGAATGTTGTTCTACTTGGGCGGAGGGAACGGTCACACATCACACCAAGCGCTTGCTTGTGTGCACTGTACCGGACTAGAGTCAATACCGCATCCGAGGAGAATATCGATGGAGCGCGTGACCAGGAAGGGCCCGCTGGCCGGAGTCCGCGTGCTCGAACTGGCGGGGCTGGCCCCCGGGCCGTTCGCCGGGATGATGCTCGCCGACCATGGGGCCGAGGTGCTGCGAGTCGAGCGCGCGAGCGTCGTCGCCAAGGTGGGGGACAGCCCACGCGCCGACGTGATGGACCGGGGCAAGAGAACGGTCGGCCTGGATCTGAAGTCCCCCGAGGGGGTGGCCGCGTTCAAGGAACTGGCCCGCCATGCCGACGTGGTCATCGAGGTCTTCCGGCCCGGGGTCGCCGAACGCCTCGGCATCGGCCCCGACGACCTGCACGCGATCAACCCGCGCCTGGTCTACGGGCGGATGACCGGCTGGGGCCAGGACGGCCCGCTCGCGCCGACCGCCGGGCACGACATCGACTACATCGCCGTCTCCGGCGTGCTGTCGATGCTCGGCCGCGACGGCGAGCGCCCCACTCCGCCGATCAACATCCTCGGCGACTTCGCCGGGGGCGGCCTCATGCTCGCGTACGGCGTGCTGCTCGCGCTGATCGAGCGGGAGCGGACCGGTGAGGGCCGGGTGATCGACGCCGCCATGGTGGACGGCGCGGCGACGTTGTTCGCGATGTTCTACCACGGGGTGCAGACCGGCTTCTGGGGCCCGCGCGGCACGAACCTGCTCGACACCGGCGCGCCGATGTACGACACCTACGAGACCTCCGACGGCGGACATCTGGCCGTCGGCCCGTTGGAACCGCAGTTCTGGGCGGAGATGGTCAAACTGATGGGGCTTGAGGACCTGCCCGACCGCAACGACAGGAAGCAGTGGCCCGCGCTTCGCGAGCGGCTGGCCGAGGCCTTCCGATCAAGGACCCGCGCCGAGTGGGAGGCGGTCTTCGACGGCTCCGACGCGTGCGTCTCCCCCGTCCTGGAGGTGGGCGAGGCCGCCGAGTATCCGCACAACAAGGCCAGGGGCACGTTCGTCGAGGTCGGCGGCATCCGGCAGCCCGCCCCCGCGCCGCGCCTGCTCGGCGTGGCGGAGCAGGACCTCTCCCCCGCCACCCGGCTGGCGGATCTGACCTCCTGGGGCCTGTCCGACGAGGCCGCGGCCGAGCTGCGCGAAGCGGGGGTGCTGGCCTGATGGACGTCTTCGAGGCTCTCTACACGACCAGGGCGATGCGCCGGGTCAAGCCGGACCCGATCCCCGAGGAGGTCCAGCGGAGCATCCTGGACGCCGCGGTCCGCGCGCCCAGCGGCGGCAACGTACAGAGCTGGCGCTTCCTGCTGGTCGACGACCTCGCGGTGAAGGAGCGGCTCGGGCCGCTCTACCGGAACGCGCTCGGACAGCTCTTCGAGGGCCACTACCGTCCGATGCGGGAGAGAGCCGAGGCCGAGGGCGACACCCGGACGCTCAGCGTCCTGAACTCGGCGAAGCACCTGGCCGACCACTTCGAGGGCTACCCGCTGCTCCTGTTCGCGTTCAACCGCAACGACCCGTCCGGCGGCTCGATCTTCCCCGCGGTGTGGAACGCGCAGCTGGCCGCCCGCGCCCACGGCGTGGGCAGCGCGCTGACCAGCGTGCTCGGCCTCTTTCACGCGGAGGAGACGCTGCGGGTGCTCGGCGTGCCCGAGGGCAAGGGCTGGACCCTGGCCGCCACGGTCACCTTCGGCTACCCGACCGGACGATGGGGCGTCGCGCCCCGCCGCCCGGTGCACGAGGTGAGCTACCGCAACCAATGGGGCCAGGACGTGGGCTTCGAGATTTCCGAACCCCTGTGGAGGCCGGCGGACTGAGCCCCGGCGGCGCGGGGCCGCCCATCCGACGACGGCACGACCTCGCCCGGACGCGTTGGCGCGACCGATCGGGCGGCTCGGCACAATCACCCGATGTTCCGGAGCTGACCATGCTTGATCACGCCATTCACACCGCGGCGGGCGCCGGTGGCCCCGCCTCCCTCCCGGGACGCCTCGAAGGGCTAGGGAGGGATCTTCGATGACCAGCCCGTTCTCAGAGGTGGGCCAGGAGATCGGGCGCCGCGTCGCGGCGGCGCCCGCGTCTCCCGAGTCACCCGGTGCCGCCGGGATCGATCTGCTCGACGGCGACATGTACGCCGGCGCCCCTGGACCGGTGTACGCCTGGCTGCGCGAGCACGCGCCGGTCTATCACGACGCGGAGAACGCACTGTGGGGCGTCTCCCGGCACGCCGACATCTCGGCGATCGAGCGCGATCCGAAACTGTGGTCCAACGCGGGCGGCTACCGGCCGCAACTCCCCAGCGACCCGTCGATGATCGGGATGGACGACCCGGAACACGCCGAACGCCGACGCCTGGTCTACCGGCGCTTCACCCCGCGCCACGTGGCGGAGCGGTACGCCGGCCGGATACGCGCCGTCGTCACCGAACTCATCGACGAGGCGCTGGAGAGGCGTGCCGTGGACGCCGTGCCCGCGCTGGCCGCGCCGCTGCCGGGCCGGATGATCGGCTGGCTGCTCGGCTTCCCCGAGGAACGCTGGCCGGAGCTGGTGCACTGGTCGGAGACGACGGTCGCGGCCGGGGGCGGCCTGCGCTATGTCACTCATGAGGCCGCCGTCGCCGCCGGGGAGTTCGCCACCGCCGTCCTGGAGCTGGCCGCCGAGCGGCGCGGCTGCCCGCGCGACGACCTGACGTCGATCTGGAGCCGGGAGGCCGGCTACGACGACGACCACCTGGCCAACGAGGCGCTGCTGCTGCTCGACGGCGGCGCCGAGACCACCAGGACCGTCATCGCCACCGCCATCGGCGCGCTGATCGACCACCCCGAGCAGTGGCGGATGCTGCGCGAGGACCCCTCGCTGATCGGGAACGCCGTCGAGGAGTTCATCCGCTGGACCACCCCGATCCTCAACATGTGCCGGAGCGCCACCCGTGACACGATCCTGCACGGCCGGCGGATCCCCGCGGGCGGTCAGGTCCTGCTGATGTACGGCTCCGCCAACCGGGACCCCTCGGTCTTCACGGACCCGGACGTCTTCGATGTGACCCGTCCCGGTGGCGGCCACATCGCCTTCGGTCTCGGCACCCACTTCTGCCTGGGGGCGGCACTGGCCCGGCTGGAACTGCGGATCTTCTTCGAGGAGTTCGTCCGCCGGATCGGTTCGGCCGCCCGGGCGGACGAGCGGGGCCCGCGCATCCTGCCCAACGCCTTCGTCCGGGGGGTCACCTCCTTCCCGATCGTCCTGGAACCCCGCTGAACGCGCGCCCCCGGTGGCCGTCTCCTTTCCAGCCGTCCTGAAACCCCGCTGAACACGCCTCCCCGCCCACCGGCCCGACCCGCCCCTCGTCTTCCGATCGACTCGGCCACCTCACCAGCGGCACGTCTGCCATAGACGTGCCGCTTTTCGTCGTAGGTATTGATTCGAATGTAGTAGGTGTACTACATTCGTACACATGAGTACTGCACCGAACGGTCAGAAACCACAGGCGGCGTGCGGGGCGACCGAGGTGGCGCGGGGCGTCGATCCGCGTCTCCGGAACGAGCCCCTCGTCCCCCACGACCAGGCCCGGCCATCGGCCGCGCGAGTCTCCTGAGCGCCGGGAGACCCACTCGGATGCCTTCGGAGGACGTGTACAACCGGATCTCGGTGCTGAGAGCCGAGCGCGGGATCTCACGCAAGGATCTGGCGGCCGCGCTGGGGGTCCACTACCAGACGATCGGCTACCTGGAGCGCGGCGAGTACAGCCCCAGCCTGTTCCTCGCCCTGCGCATCGCCGAACACTTCGAGGTGCCGCTGGAAGTCGTCTTCTCCCTCAAGCCGTTCCCGCGGCTCGGCAGCAACTAGTCAGGTGGAGTCATGAACACCCGGAAAAAAGGCAAGCTCCCGACCCGCGTTGAGATCATGCAGCGCGACTACCTGCCCAGCTGGTACGCCACCCGGGGCCGCAGGCGGCTGCTCGCCTCGGCGGTGGTCCTCGCGACATCGCTGCTGTGGGTGGACGCGGCCATCTCCTGGGCCGTTCCCCGGGACGACCGGAGTGCCCTGGCCGGCCTCGCCCTGCTGGCGATCGCGATGGTCGTCTACCTACCGGCCGTCACCCTGCTCAACGTCGCCACCCGCGGTGTCGTCGAGTTGCGCGAGCGCGACCTGGACGAGCGTCAGGTGGGCGAGCGCCTGCGGACGGTCGCCATCGCCCACCGCGTCACGACCGGCATCCTGGTCGCGCTCGCCACCGTCGCCATCGGGGTGGGCATCGCCCGGGGCCGCGACCACTCCCTGCCATGGGACGCGCTCGTCTCCGTGACGATCGCACTGTTCCTGACGCACTTCGTGCTGCCACTGATCATCTCCGGCTGGCGGCTGCCCGACCCGCCGAACGACGACGACTGAACCCGCCCCGGCGCGACGGGAGCCGCTCCGAACCGCTCAGCGCATCGGGGACAGGACCGCCGCGTAGATGTCCGCGCCCCCGGGGTGGTGCACCTCCACGTCGGTGGTGAAGGCCCTCGGCGGGGTTCCTCCCGACTCGGTGTGCTTCCACAGCCGCTGCCACTCCTCGGTCAGCGCGTCCGGCATCGGCCCTCTGGCCTCCAGCTTCAGCGAGGGCACCCCCGGCACCCGTACCGCCACCATGCCCTCGGGCAGCGCCGCGGCACTGCGCACGGCGACCCCGACGATCTGGGTGTAGGCGCCGTTGTGGTCGCTCTCGTAGTCGGTGAGCACGGCGTAGATGTTCTCGTCGACCCGTCCCGGCACGTGCGCGAAGGCTCCGGGGGCCCCCGCCCTCGCCCACAGCGCGCGGAGCCTCCCCCGACCCGGCTCCATCTCGTCGGCGTTCGACGTTCGTACGGCATGGCCTACTACGAGCATCTCGGGCCGATCAACCAGGATCACAGCGCCTCCTCTTGGCCACCCATTATTCACGCAAACCGGATCTTAGCCTCCGCTCCGACCTGCTGGATCCTCTTGGAGAGCATGGAAAGGGGGAACGCTCACCTCTGGCAATTCGCGGGATAAGGTGGAATAACGTGAAATTTCTCAATGAGTCGGTACCGGCCTACGACCTGACCTACAGCGACGTGTTCATGGTCCCGTCGCTCTCCTCCGTCGGCTCACGGCTCGCCGTCGATCTCTCCAGCAGGGACGGCACCGGGACCACCATCCCCGTCGTGGTCGCCAACATGACGGCCGTGGCGGGGAAGCGGATGGCCGAGACCGTCGCGCGCCGGGGCGGCATCACCGTGATCCCGCAGGACATCCCGATCGACGTGGTCGCAGGCGTCGTCGACTGGGTCAAGAAGCGCGACCTGGTCCACGACACACCGCTGACGCTCACCCCGCACGACACCGTCGGCGAGGCGCTCAACCTGCTGCCCAAACGGGCCCACGGCGCGATCATCGTCGTCGACTGGGAGAACCGCCCGGTCGGCGTGGTCACCGAGGGCGACTGTTCCGGCGTGGACATGTACACGCAGCTCTCCCGGGTGATGTCCGACAACCTGCTCACCCTGCCCGCCGGACTCGACCCGCGCGAGGTCTTCGACCGCCTCCACGAGGGCCGCCACCGGCTCGCCCCGGTCGTGGACGGCGACGGCCGGCTGGTCGGCATCCTGACCAGGACCGGCGCGCTGCGCGCCACCCTGTACCAGCCCGCGGTCGACGACTCGGGCAGGCTCCGCGTCGCCGCGGCCGTCGGCGTCAACGGCGACGTGGCCGCCAGGGCCAAGGAGATCCTCGACGCCGGGGTGGACTGCCTGGTGGTGGACACCGCCCACGGCCACCAGGAGAAGATGATCAGCGCCCTGCGGGCGGTCCGCGCGCTCGACCCCGGCGTACCCGTCGCGGCGGGCAACGTCGTCACCGCCGAGGGCGTGCGCGACCTGGTCGACGCGGGAGCCGACATCCTGAAGGTCGGCGTCGGCCCCGGGGCCATGTGCACCACCCGGATGATGACCGGCGTGGGCCGCCCGCAGTTCTCCGCCGTGCTGGAGTGCTCCGCCGAGGCCCGCAGGCTGGGCCGCCACGTGTGGGCCGACGGCGGCGTCCGCCACCCCCGCGACGTGGCCCTGGCCCTGGCCGCCGGGGCGTCCAACGTGATGATCGGCTCCTGGTTCGCCGGTACCTACGAGTCTCCCGGCGACACCCGTACCGCCCCCGACGGGCGCAAGTACAAGGAGAACTTCGGGATGGCCTCGGCCCGCGCGGTGATGCTGCGCACCGCCGAGGACTCCCCCTTCGAGCGGGCCCGCAAGGCACTGTTCGAGGAGGGCATCTCCACCTCCAGGATGTATCTCGACCCGGCCATGCCCAGCGTCGAGGACCAGATCGACGCCATCGTGGCCGGCCTGCGCTCCTCGTGCACCTACGCGGGCGCCTCCACGCTGGAGGAGTTCCACGAGCGCGCGGTGATCGGTGTGCAGAGCGCGTCCGGCTACACCGAGGGCATGCCGCTCCACCAGAGCTGGTAGTTCACCCGCCGGGGTGAGGCGCCGCCGTCCCCGCGGCGCCCACCCCCGTCCCCAGCGGTGATCGCAGTCCCCCGTGGGTCATCACCGTCCGCCCTCGCCGGTGACCGGCACCGGGCTCGCACCGCGCTGCCCCGCCCGGAGTCGCCACACACGACAAGATGCCGATACCGGCAGGCATCCTCCCCCGGTCACGGGGTAGTCCGACCATCGAGTCGTCCCCCACCCCCGAAAGGCGAGCACCCATGAACGAGACGCCCACCGGCCTGGACACGCAGGTCGTGGTGGACCGGAGGGTCCTGGCAGGCTACGACAACTACCTCGCGGCGCAGCGAACCGTGGACGGGCTCTCCGACGCGGGATTTCCCGTCGAGAACGTGGCGATCGTCGGCAGCGACCTGAAACTTGAGGAGACCGTCACCGGCAGGGTGACCAACGGCCGGGCCGCGCTCACCGGAGCGGGCAGCGGCGCGGCCTTCGGCGCCGTGGTCGGAATGTTCCTCGGGCTGTTCACCTCGACCACGCTGTCGTTCATCGTGCTCGTGCTCTGGGCCGCCCTCTGGGGCGCCGTGATGGGCGCCGCGTTCGGGTTCATCAACCACGTCTTCACCGGCGGCAAGCGGGACTTCGCCTCGCGCAGCGCGATCGTCGCCGGCCGCTACGACGTGCTGGTCACAGCCTCGCACCTGGACCACGCCCGCGCCATCCTGGAGTCGTCGCTCCCCGGTCCGGCCGACACCGTCGTCGTGGAGGTCCCGCCGTCGGCCGGCATGTACGACCCCGCCGCCGCGCAGACCACCGCCCCCGGCCACGCCACCCCCGCGCAGCCGCTCACCACGGACCTCCCTCCGCAGCCGACCGCCCCCGGTCTCTCCGGCCGCCCGGTCACCTCCGACCTCCCCCCGCAGCCGGTCACTCCCGACCTCTCCGCGCGCCCGGCCATCTCGACTCCGCCTCCGGCCAGGCCGGTCACCTCCGCCCCGGACGCCCCCGCCCCCACGCCGCCGAGCACCGCGGACCGGCCCGCTCCGGAACAGCCCCGCTCCTGAAACACATCCGGTACGCCCCGGACGCCAGGGGCGTACCGGAGGGCCGCCGGCATCCGCAGGGGCGGCAGAAAAGGCGCGTGGCACATCGTTCTTCGCCCCGGAGGTCCGCCGGGAATCCGAACCTGCCCCCTCCGCTCCCGCTTCTCGCCTCCCTCTGATGAGGTGGGCGACGGCCGATCCCTGACCGTTTCGAACACCGGAACCACAACGGGAACGATTCAACTGCCAGACAAAACCGGCAATCCACTCGCTAAGCATAATGATCCGGATTCCCAGCGAAAGCACTCCAACAAAGCCTGATTTTCCGGTCAACCAGCCCTTTGCCTAAGACGTCTCACAAGCGGCACATTCCCCTTTTTCAGGAGCCCTGCTTGTTGAGACGTTTGCTCGCCGTCGCCGCCCTGGTCGGCAGCGCCATGATCGCGCCGACTGCGGTCGGTGCCGTCCACGCCGCCACCACCACGGTTTCCGCGCCCGTCGCGACCTCGGCTGCCGGATGCACCTACCGGCGCGACGGTCAGGTCTGGCGATGCATCACACCGGGCGCGTTCTGCCCGGCGGCCGCGCACGGCAAATACGGATACGCGAAGGTGACGAACAAGAAATATAGGTGCATAAAGGCCAGCGGGGACATCAGATGGCGATGGAAGCCCGTTCGCTGACCCCGGGCACGAAACTCCGACGAGAACGTGCGACAGAATAGGGCATTTTCCAGATTTGTCGGAAATGCCTGGGCACCTCGCTCTCTTTATCCGGGTGTTCACCGCGTGTGTGAACACCCGGATCGAGGAGAGCCCGGGGCCGGTCAGCCCTTGACGCTGCCGGCGAGCAGGCCACGGACGAAGTAGCGCTGCATCGACAGGAAGACGATCAGCGGGATGACCAGCGAGACGAACGCGCCCGAGGTCAGGCGCTGCCACTCGTTGCCCCTGGTGCCGGCCATCTGCGCCAGCCGTACGGTCATCGGCGCGCTGTCCGGGGTACCGCCGGCGAAGATCAGGGCCACCAGCAGGTCGTTCCAGACCCAGAGGAACTGGAAGATGGCGAAGGTGGCCAGCGCGGGACCGACCAGCGGCAGGACGATCGTGCGCAGCACCTTCCCGTGGCTGGCCCCGTCCACCCTGGCCGCCTCCATGAGCTCGCCGGGGAGCTCGGACATGAAGTTGTGCAGCAGGAAGACGCCCAGCGGCAGCGCGAAGCAGGTGTGGGCGAACCAGACCTGGATGAAGCGGGCCGGCCCCTCCAGGTCCCAGGCGGGCAGCAGTTGGACGCCGAAGACGGCCACGCCCTCGGAGAAGAACGACAGCAGCGGTACGAGTGACATCTGCAGCGGCACGATCTGCAGCGCGAAGATGCCGATGTAGATCCACTCTCGCCCGCGGAACGGCAGCCAGGCCAGCGCGTACGCCGCGAAGGTGGCCAGCGCCAGCGGGAAGAGCACCGACGGGATCGTGATGACCACCGAGTTGATCAGGAAGCTCATCATCTGGCCGGACGACGAGGAGGTGCCGAACAGGACCTGCTGGTAGTTCTCCAGCGTGAGCTGCGGATCGGAGAAGAACGTCCACCAGCCGGTGGTCTTGATCTGGTCCTCCGGCCGCAGCGAGGAGAGCAGCAGGCCGAAGGTCGGGGTGGTCCACAGCACGGCGATGACGATCGCGACGGCACTGGCGACCCGGCCGCTCAGCCGCCGCCGTACACGTTGCGGCGCGTTCTCCGCCCGGGTCCGCACCGCGGTATGGGTCAACGTGGCCACGTGGCCTCCTCCGTCCGGGGCGTGCTCGCGCAGCCTGATCGCCCGGTCACCTCAGGGCCTCCCTGCGCTGGCGGATCTGGTAGATCACGATTGGGGTGACCAGTACGAACAGGAAGACCGCGAGGGCCGCGCCCTTGCCCGTCTCGCCGTACCTGAAGGCCTGGTTGTACATCTCGTTGGCGATGACGCTGGTGTCGAACTGGCCGCCGGTCATGGTCCGGACGATGTCGAACAGCTTGAGCGTGCCGATCGACTGGGTGACCATCACGACCACGATGGCCGAGCGGATGGACGGCAGCGTCACCCTGAAGAACATCTGCAGCGGGGTCGCCCCGTCCAGCTTGGCGGCCTCGATGATCTCAGCGGGGATGCCCTTGATGGCCGCCGAGAGCACCACGGTGGCGAAGCCCGCCTGGATCCAGACCATGACCACGATCAGGAAGAGCGTGTTGAGCGGGGGTTCCTGGAGCCACTGCTGCGGCTCGCCGCCGACGGCGACCACGAGCTGGTTGAGCAGGCCGATCTGGTCCTGTTCCTCGGCGCGGTAGGCATAGACGAAGCGCCAGATGATGCCCGCGCCGACGAAGGAGATCGCCATCGGCAGGAAGACCAGCGACTTGGCGAGCGACTCGAAGCGGGTGCGGTCCACCAGGACGGCGTAGACCAGGCCGATCGCGGTCACCAGCAGCGGGACGAGCAGCACCCAGATGAGGGTGTTGCGCAGTACGGTCACCGCTTCCGGCTGGGTGAACATCCAGCCGTAGTTGTCCATGCCCACCCACTGCTTGCCGTCACCGCTCATGAACGACAGCAGGGTGGTCCTCACGGCCGGAACGACCAGGCCGATGGTGAGAAGCAGGACTGCGGGCAGCAGCAGGATGGTGGCGTGGGTCCAGGCGCGCCGTCGCATCGGGGCGCGGTCGACCAGCACCAGTATCACCGCGACCACCACGAGGAACGCGGCGACGCCGATCAGCAGTTGGACGAGTTTGGGCAGTTCGGCGGCGAAGTCGAAGTCCATCGGAGGATCTCCCGGGAGGATCGGGCCGGGGGGAACGACGGTCCGGTCCCGCATCACGCGGGACCGGACCTATCGATTTATGTCAGGACTTGGGCCAGGAGGCCTCGATGTAGTCGAGGACCGTCTTGGTGTCCTTGCCGTTGATCCAGTCGGTCATGCCCTTCCAGAACGTGCCCGCGCCCACCGCGGCCGGCATCAGGTCCGAGCCGTCGAAGCGGAAGATCGTGCTCGGGTCCTGCAGCATCTCCATGGAGAGCTTGTCGATCGGGTTCTGGGCGTTGGCCGGGTCGACGCCCTTGCGGGCGGTGACATAGGTGCCCAGCTTCATCCGGGCGGCGGGGAACTCCGCGGAGGCGAGGTAGGCCTGGACGGTCTGGACCTCGGGACGGTCGGCGAAGGCCGCCACGAACTCGCCCGCGCCGAGCACCGGCTTCTTGGCCGGGTCGTTGCCCGGCAGGTAGAAGGCGAACACGTCGCCGTCCTCGGCGACCTTGGTGCCCTCGGGCCAGAAGTTGGCGTAGAAGGACGCCTGGCGGTGCAGGGCGCACTTGCCCTCGGTGATCGGGACGCCGCCCTCCTGGAAGGCGGTGCTGGCGATCGACTTGACCGGGCCGTAGCCGCCGTTGACGAACTTGTCGTTCTTGAGGATCGCGCCGACCTTGTCCACCGCCGCGACGACCTTGGGGTCGTTGAACGGCAGTTTGTGGCTCACCCAGTCGTCGTAGCCCTCGGGGCCGATCTCCCGGAGCAGGATGTCCTCGATCCAGTCGGTGGCCGGCCAGCCGGTCGCGTCACCGGACTCGATGCCCGCGCACCACGGCTTGATGCCGGTGCCGGCGATCGTGGTGCTGAGCGTCATGAGCTCGTCCCAGGTCTTGGGGACGGCCCAGCCCTTCTCGGTGAACATCTTCGGCGAGTACCACACGAAGGACTTCACGCTGGCGCCCAGCGGGGCGCCGTAGAAGGTGCCGTCGACCGTGGAGTACTTGGCCCAGTCCGCAGACCAGCCCTCGCCGGTGAGCTTCTTGACCTCTTCGGAGGCGGGCTTGAGCTTGCCGGCCTTGGCGAAGCGCTCCAGCAGTCCCGGCTGGGGGAAGAAGGCGATGTCGGGGGGGTTGCCGCCGTCCGCGCGGACCTGGATCTGGGCCTCGAACTCGCCGGTGCCCTCGTATGTGATCTTGATGCCGGTGCACTGGGCGAACGGCTTCCACGCCTGCTCGAAGAGGTCGGCCTCCGCGTCGCGGATCGGCGAGTAGATGCTGACGGTCTTGCCCTCGTGCTTACCGTACTGGCTGAAGGCGGCGCATTCGGGGGACGTGCTGCTGCCGCCGCCCGCCGATGGCTTGGCCTCCGTGGATCCGCATGCGGTGGCGACCAGCGCCAGCCCTATGGTGCCCGCCACCAGGACGGCACGATTAGGCCGAGAGAGGAGCGACATGGACCTTCCTCCATATGTACATTGCCGGGGAGTGAGAGAGCGCTCTCTGGAAGAATTGTCCGCACACCACTCAATGTCAAGAACTGTGATATTACGGTTACAGTCTCATTTTTCTTGACACGATCCGTGCGCTACCGTGATGCTCGTGAGAGCGCTCTCACGGAACAGCCACACAGAATGGGACGGTGAGGACATGACCATGTCCGCCGAAAAGTCCTACCACCTTCGGGACTCCGGCGTGCTGAGGTTTCCCGAGGGCTTCGTCTGGGGTGCCGCGACCGCGGCCTACCAGATCGAGGGCGCCGCCCGGGACGACGGCAGGGGGCCCTCGATCTGGGACACCTTCTCCCGGACCCCTAGCAAGGTCTACTCGGGCCACACCGGTGACGTCGCATGCGACCACTACCACCGCTATCCCGAGGACGTCGCCATCATGCGCGACCTCGGCCTCGCGGCCTACCGCTTCTCCATCTCCTGGCCCCGCCTGCAGCCCGACGGCTCGGGCCCGGTGAACCCGCGCGGTCTGGACTTCTACGACCGCCTGGTCGACGAACTCCTCGGCGCGGGCATCACCCCGATCGTGACGCTCTACCACTGGGACCTGCCGCAGACCCTGGAGGATCTCGGTGGCTGGACCAGCAGGGAGACCGCCGCGCACTTCGCCGACTACGCCGCGATCGCGCACGGCCGGCTGGGTGACCGGGTCGAGACCTGGACCACCCTGAACGAGCCCTGGTGCTCGGCCTTCCTCGGCTACGCCTCGGGCATCCACGCTCCCGGCCTCGCCGATCCCGCGCTGGGCTTCGCCGCCACCCACCACCTGCTGCTCGGCCACGGCCTGGCCGTCCAGGCACTGCGTGCCTCGGGCGCCACCAAGGTCGGCATCACGCTCAACCTCGCCCCCGTGCTCGGCGACGACGTCGCGGCGACCGAGCTCGTCGACGGCCTGCAGAACCGGATCTTCCTGGACCCGGTGCTCCGCGGCGAGTACCCCGCCGACGTCGTGGAGCGGGCCCGCCGTTTCACCGACTGGTCCTTCGTGCGGGACGGGGATCTGGAGACCATCAGCCAGCCGATCGACCTGCTGGGCGTGAACTACTACCACCCGCAGACCGTGGCCGCCCGCACCGGTGAGCCCGCCAACCCCGTCTACCCGGGCAGCGAGGGCATCGCCTTCGGCCTCGCCGACGCGCCGAAGACCGCGATGGGCTGGCCGGTCCAGCCGTTCGGCCTGACCGATCTGCTCCTGCGGCTCTCGCGCGACTATCCGGGCACCCCACTGATCATCACCGAGAACGGCGCCGCCTACGACGACGTCGTCGAGGATGGCGAGGTGCACGACGTCGGCCGCCTCTCCTATCTCGACGGGCACCTGCGCGCGGCGCACGCGGCCATCGAGGGTGGTGCGGACCTACGCGGTTACCTCGTCTGGTCCCTGCTGGACAACTTCGAGTGGGCCGAAGGCTACCGCAAACGCTTTGGCGTCGTACATGTCGATTACGGAACCCAACGCCGTACCCCCAAAGACAGTGCCCTGTGGTACAGCAAGGTAGTACGCCGGAACGGACTGTGAGGGCCCGTCCAACCCTGGAGAAGGTGGCCGCCCGGGCCGGTGTGTCCCGGGCGACCGCCTCACGCGTGGTCAACGGCTCCACGCGCGTGGCGCCGGAGATCCGCGAGGCGGTCAACCGTGCCGTGGACGAGCTGGGCTACGTGCCCAACCAGGCGGCGCGGAGCCTGGTCACCCAACGGGCCGACTCGATCGCCCTCGTCTTCCCCGAACCGGCCACCCGGGTCTTCTCCGAGGATCCCACCTTCTCCGGGATCATCCGGGGGGTCAGCATGGAGATCGAGGAGGCCGACAAGCAGCTCGTGCTGATGCTCACCGGCCTGGCCGGCGGTTACCAGCGGGTCGAGCGCTACGCCACCAACGGCCACGTGGACGGCGTGATCATCGCCTCGATGCACGGAACCGACCCGCTGCCCGGCATCCTCGCCAGGCGCGGCGTGCCGGTGGTGTGCAGCGGCCGGCCCAGCGTGCCCAGCAGCCTGCCGTACGTGGACATGGACAACGTCGGCGGCGCCGAGCGTGCGGTGCGGCACCTGGTGGAGCAGGGGCGCCGCCGGATCGCGACCATCGCGGGACCGCAGGACATGATCGCCGGGATCGACCGGCTCAACGGCTACCGTGCCGTGCTCCACGACTCCGACCGCCGCTCCATCGTCGCGGTCGGCGACTTCACCCGCGAGTCGGGTACGTCGGCGATGCGGCAGCTGCTCGCCGACGACCCGGAGCTCGACGCGGTGTTCGTGGCCAACGACCTGATGGCACTGGGCGCGCTTACGGCCCTGCGCCAGGCGGGGCGGCAGGTCCCCGGCGACGTCGCGGTGGTCGGCTTCGACGACATCCCCGCCGCGTCCTACACCGAGCCCCCGCTGACCACGGTCAGGCAGCCGACCGTCGAGATGGGGCGGAGGCTCGCCCGCATGGTGCTCGACCTGGAGGAGAAGGCACAGGTGATGCTCCCCACCGAGCTGATCGTCCGGGGATCTACGACGACGCCCTGACGACCAGTTCGGTGGAGACGATCACGGTTTCGGCGGGCCCCCCGTCGAGGAGGCCGAGCAGGAGACGGACCATGGCCGCGGCCTGCTCGGCGTGCGGGGTGTGGATGGTCGTGAGCGGCGGGTCGGTGTAGCGGGCGGCCTCTATGTCGTCGTAGCCGACGATCGCGACGTCGCCGGGGATCTGCCGCCCCGCCTGGCGGAGCGCGTGCATGGCGCCGATCGCCATCAGGTCGTTGGCGGCGAAGACCGCGTCGAGCTCCGGGTCGTCGGCGAGCAGCTGCCGCATCGCGACCGCCCCGGACTCCCGGGTGAAGTCGCCGACCGCGATGATCGAGCGGCGGTCGGAGTCGCGGAGCACCTCGCGGTACCCGGTCAGCCGGTCCTGGCCGCCGATCATGTCCAGCGGTCCCGCGATGGTCGCGATGCGCCGCCTGCCCCGCTCCAGCAGGTGCCGCACGGCGGTGGCGGCGCCGGCGACGTTGTCGTTGTCGACGTACGGCATCGCGACCGGCACGGCCGGCCTGCCGTAGGAGACGACCGGGACGCGCAGCCGGGTGAGCGCGACCGGCAGCGGGTCGGCGCCGTGGCTCGACACGAGCATGACGCCGTCGACGTGACCGCCGGCTATGTAGTTCTCCACCCGGGCGTGGCTCTCCGGCGACCCGGCCAGCAGCAGCACGACCTGCTTGTTGACGGCCTCCAGCTCCAGGCTGGCCGAGCGGATGACCGTGGAGAACATCGGATCGTCGGAGAACACCCGGTTCGGCGACTCCGAGACGACCAGCGCGACCGAGTTGGTCCGCTGGGTCGCCAGGTTCCTCGCCGCCCCGTTGGGGACGTAGCCGAGCTCGTTCACCGCGCGCATGACCAGTTCTCGGATGTCGGCGGTGACCGTGGTCTGGCCGTTCACCACCCGGGAGACGGTCGACCGGGAGACCCCGGCACGGGCGGCGACCGCCTCCAGGGTGGGTCGTTTCATCGTGTTCCCCTACAGTCCGTTGCGCGCGATGACCTCGCGATACCAGAGCGCGCTGTCCTTGAGCAGGCGCCGCTGGGTGGCGAAGTCGACATGTACGATCCCGAATCTCCGCCGGTACCCCTCGGCCCATTCGAAATTATCCAGCAGCGACCAGACCAGGTAACCACGCACGTCCGCCCCGTCCGCGATCGCGGCGTGCACGGCGCGCAGGTGACCGTCCAGATAGTCGGCCCTGCGCGCGTCGTGGACGCGGCCGTCCTCCACGACGTCGTCGAATGCCGCGCCGTTCTCGGTGATGATCAGGCCGACCTCCGGGTAGTCGTCGGAGAGCCGCACCAGCAGGCGGGAGAGCCCGTTCGGCACGATCGGCCAGCCCATCGCGGTGGCCGGCACGCCGTCCGCCGGGCAGAACCTGATGTCCTCGCTACCCGGCCACGCCGCGTCGGCCGCCTGGCCGGGACCCGACTCCACCACGCATGGGTTGTAGTAGTTGATACCCAGCAGGTCGATCGGCTGGTTGATAATCGCCAGGTCGCCGTCCCGGATGTGGTCGACGCCACCGTTGCGCCCGACGATGTCGAGGAACTCGGCGGGATACTCCCCGCGTACCGCAGGGTCGATGAACTGCCTGGTCAGCAGGGTGTCGATCCGGCCGACCGCCTCCGCGTCCGCCGCTGAGGGCGCGGCCCCCGGATCGGCCACCTGGGCCGGGGTGATCACCGGTGACAGGTTGAGGACCAGCGAGATCTCCCGCGCGCCCGCCTCGCGGAGCGCCCGTGCCGCCAGCCCGTGTCCCAGCAGCATGTGGTGGGCCGCGCGGAAGGCCGCCGCGGGGTCGGTCCTGCCAGGCGCGTGCACCCCGTTGCCGTAGCCGAGGAAGGCCGCCACCCACGGCTCGTTGAGGGTCGTCCAGTTGTGGACGCGATCCCCCAGCCGCGCGTACACGGCCGCCGCGTACTCGGCGAACCGGTAGGCGGTGTCGCGCTCGGGCCAGCCCCCCGCGTCCTCCAGCGCCTGCGGAAGATCCCAGTGGTAGAGGGTGACGTACGGCGTGATGCCCGCCTCCAGCAGCCGGTCCACCAGGCGGCTGTAGAAGTCGAGGCCCCGCGCGTTGACAGGGCCGCTCCCGTGCGGCTGGACCCTGGGCCAGGCCACCGAGAACCGGTACGCCGCCAGGCCCAGCTCGCTCATCAGCGAGACGTCGTCGGCGTGACGGAAGTAGTGGTCGCACGCCACGTCGCCGGTGTCGCCTCCGGCGACCTTGCCCGGGGTACGCGAGAAGGTGTCCCAGATCGAGGGCTCGCGGCCGTCCTCGCGCACGGCCCCCTCGATCTGGTAGGACGCGGTGGCCGCGCCCCAGACGAAACCGGTGGGGAAGTCCGCACGCCCTTCCGTAAGGGTGGCCCCCCGAGTGCCGACGACGGTCATCCCTTCACCGCTCCCTGCATGATTCCTCCGATGATCTGTTTACCGAGAAGAGCGAACACCAGCATCAGCGGCAGGGTGCCGAGCGTGGTGCCCGCCAGGCCGAGCACGTAGTCGTTGACGTATCCGCTGGCCAGCGTGGACAGGGCGACCTGCACCGTCGGATCCTCCGGGGTCAGCACGACCAGCGGCCAGAAGTAGTCGTTCCAGACCGACATGAAGGTGAGCATGCCCAGCACCGCCGCCGCCGGGCGGGCGGTCGGAAGCACGACGTGCCAGAACAGGCCCCAGGTGCTGCAGCCGTCGACCCGGCCGGCCTCGAGCAGCTCGGTCGGCAGCGCCCGGGAGAGGTACTGGGTCATGAAGAACACGCCGAACGCGTTGACGAGCGCGGGCACGATCAGCGCGTACATGGTGCCGGTCCACTCCAGCTTCACCATCAGCATGTACAGCGGGATGATGCCGAGCTGGGTCGGCACCATCATGGTCGCCACGGTGAGCAGGAGCAGGGCGTTGCGGCCGCGGAAGCGCAGCTTGGCGAAGGCGAACCCGGCCAGCGTGGAGAAGAACATCACCGCGATCGCGACGGAGCCGGAGACCAGGACGGAGTTGACCATCGCCAGGGCGAAGGGGACGGTGTCGAAGACGCGGGCGACGTTGGCGAAGAAGTTGCCGCCGGGCAGCAGCGGCGGTGGGACGTCGGCCAGGGCCGCGTTGTCGCGTGAGGCCACCACGATGCTGTAGTAGAGCGGCAGCATGGAGAAGAACGCCACCGCCGCCAGCGTGAGATAGGTGAGCCTGCGGGCGGCCGTGGAGCGCCGGGCTCCGGAGACGGCGGTACGGGCGCTCACGTCAACCCTCCCTTCGCGCGGCGGGTGATCAGGTAGTTGACGCCGGCGACCAGGACGATGAAGACGAACATCATCCAGGAGATGGCCGAGGCGTAGCCGAAGTCGAGCTTGGTGAAGTTCTCGTAGATGAACAGCGAGAGCGTCTGGTACTGCCGGTCCACCCCTCCGGTGATGAGGTAGGAGCCGAACAGCAGCGGCTCAGCGAGAATCTGCATGGCACCGATCGTCGAGGTGATCACGACGAAGACGATCGTGGGCCTGATCATCGGGATGGTGATCCTGCGGAGCTGGGTCATGTCGCTCGCGCCGTCGAGGGTGGCCGCCTCGTACAGCTCACGCGGCACGGCCTGCATGGCCGCCAAGAAGATCAGCGCGTTGTAGCCCGTCCACCGCCACATGATCATGATGGAGATGGCGACGTGGGAGCTCAGCACGCCCTCGTTCCAGGCGACACCATCGACGCCGAACAGCGACAGCGTCCAGTTGATCATGCCGAAGTCGCGGCCGAAGAGCTGGCTGAAGATGACCACCACCGCGACCACGCTGGTCACGTTGGGCAGCAGCAACGTGACGCGGAAGAAGGTCTGCGCCCGCAGCGGCCGGTTCAGCAGGTGGGCCAGCCAGATGGCCAGCAGCAACTGCGGAACCGTGGACAGCACCCCGATGGACAGGGTGTTGAAGGTGGCGTTCCAGAAGTAGTCGTCGGCGAGCAGCGTCCTGAAGTTCTCCAGGCCGACGAAGGGCTGTTCGTCCCGGAGCAGCGTCCACTCGTGCAGGCTCACCCAGGCGGTGTAGGCCAGGGGGAACAGCCCGAAGGCGGAGAACAGCAGGAAGAACGGGGCCACATACGCGTAAGGCGAGCCTTTGACGTCGAGCTGGTGAACCAGGTGGCGTTGGAGGCGGCGGCGACGAGGTCCCGTCGGCTTGCCCGGTGGGACCGCCGCCAGGCGATCGGGTGCCCGAGTGGCCATGGCAGCTCCTTTCGATGATTCGCTGGGGAAGACAGGCGTGCGGCTCAGGTGGACGACAAGCAGGTGGCCGACCGGTGCGAGACCAGTCGGCCGAAGGGGCGGCTACTTGATCCTGCTGACGTCCTCAAGCGCCTGCTTCCAGGCTTCCTCGGGGTTCTGCTTGCCCTGGTCGACCCGCTGAAGACCGTTGCCGATCGCCTGCAGGACGTCACCGCCCTTGGGACCGACGGGCTGCGGCTTGAGCGCCTTGGCGGCGTCGGTGAAGATCTTGCCGATCGGCGCGTTGCCGAAGTACGGGTTGACGTACTCAGACACCGCCGGGTCGTCGTACAGTGCGGGCAGCGAGGGCAGCGCGCTGGCCTCCTTGAAGAGCTTGATCTGGCTCTCCTTGCTGGTCAACAGGTTGATCAGTTCCGCGGCCTCCTTGGGGTGCTTGCCCTGCTTGGGCAGCATCAGGTGGGTGCCGCCCTGGTTGCCGCCGCCGCCGGGCACCGCGGCGATGTCCCAGGTGCCCTCACCGGGCTTCTGGTCCTTGATCGTGCCGGTCTTCCAGGCCGGGCAGACCATGGTGGCGAAGGTGCCCTTGGCGATTCCGGTGTTCCACGGCGGCGAGAAGGCGGCGAGGTTGGCGGAGAGACCGTTGTCGATCATCTGTACGCCCGCGTCGAACGCCTTGCGCACCTCGGGGTTGGTGGCGGCGACGATGTTGTACTGGTCGTCGTAGAAACCGACGGGGGCCTGCTCGACCATGGCGCGGAAATGCTCACCGGGACCGTCGGTGAACTTGGCGCCCGCCACCTTGGCCGCGACGAACTTCTTGCCGGTCTCGATGTAGCCATCCCAGGTCGGCCAGAGCGCCGACACCTCGTCACGGTCGGTTGGCAGGCCGGCCTTCTTGAACAGGTCGGGGCGATAGCACATGGCCAGGCCGCCGACGTCGGTGCCCAGTCCCATGAGCGAGGAGCCGTCGTTGGAGACGCCCAGCTTCCACTTCCAGTCGAGGTACTCGCTCTGGCGCGAGTCCAGGCCGTAGTCCTTGAGGTTGTAGAACTTGTCGGGCACCGGCGTGAAGGAGGCGATGTAGCCGCCCTCGACCGCGACCACGTCCGCGGCGCCCGCGCCGGTGGTGAGCTGCGTGATGAGGTTGGTGTGGTGGTCGTTGAACTGCGCGCGGCGCTCCACGATCTCCACGTTGGGGTGGGTCTTCTTGAACTCCTCGTACAGCGGCGCGAAGTGGAAGTCGCTGAACAGCCCGACGGTCAGCTTGATCTTCTCGGCCGGCTGGGAGGCCGCCCCACCGTCTGCGGTGGTACCGCCGCCGTCGCCGCCGCCGCAGGCGGTGAGGCCCAGGGCCAGGGCGGAGACGGCGACCATCGGGGCGAGGAACCGGTGGCGTGACTTACGCATGGAACCCTCCTAGGGTCCTCATAAATGATCATGGAGAGAGCGCTCCCTGAGCAGATTGATACCAACGGGGTTGCGTGTCAACGGCCCCCCGAACGCCGACCTGCGTCCCGAAGTCGGCTTTTCTTGGAGAGCGCTCTCCCAGACTTTGGGGCGTTTTCCCAGGTCAAGCATGTTTAAGAGTTAGATTTAGCAGTGGATGGAGCGCTCCCACAATAAAAGGTCACATTAAGGTCGCGTTTCCATCGTGTTCCCCGATGCTGCTCCACACCCTTGACACTCCTCGCGAGCCGGGTCACTCTCTCAACCAGAGAGCGCTCCCCAGTGACTCTCAACAGGGCTCCACCCGTCGCCGGCCACCCGCGGCGTGGATGCCGCCGACTGTGGACCAGGTGGCCCAGGTGGCCCGACGACTCGTCCCGCGGTCGGGTCCCAGCATGCCCACGCGCGCCGTTACTCCGGTGGTGAATCCCGTGCGCCTCGCCTCCCCGCCCGCTCCACGATCCTTTCCCGAAGGACGACGCGGGAGCCATCCCGTCCCCGTGGCTCTCGTGGCGGCGCCGGACCCCGTAGAGTCGTCCGGCCGGTCGGAAATCGACCGGCGCGTATCCAACCAAGGAGAACCACGTGGCACTGGAGAAGCCGGAGATCGACTTTCCGGAAGGCGCCCCGCCCTCGGAGCTGGAGATCGTCGACATCGTCGTAGGGGACGGCCCGGAGGCCAAGCCGGGGCACCAGGTCACCGTGCACTACGTCGGCGTGGCCTTCTCGACGGGCGAGGAGTTCGACGCGTCGTGGAACCGCGGCGACGCCTTCCAGTTCCCGCTGGGCGGGGGCCGGGTCATCGCGGGCTGGGACCAGGGCGTCGCGGGCATGAAGGTCGGCGGCCGTCGCCGTCTCACCATCCCGCCGCACCTCGGCTACGGCAACGCCGGTGCGGGTAACCGCATCAAGCCCGGCGAGACGCTCATCTTCGTCGTGGACCTGCTCGGCGTGAGCTGACGCCCAGGAGACGGGACAGCACCGGTGGGCGGGCCGCCCCGTCACCGAAGAACTTCGGTGACGGGGC